>OMJB01000028.1 GCA_900299255.1 Sphingobacteriales bacterium | reverse complement strand
TGCCAGAAACATCAATTTTTCTTACACGACTGTTATTATACTCAGTAAAATATACATTCCCAAATTTATCAACTGCAATGTCCCTAGCCCAGTTGACTTTTGCAGTTGTAGCGGTGCCGCCGTCTCCGCTCCATCCTCCAATGCCGGTACCAGCTATTGTAGAAATTATCTGAGCATTACAATCAATAGAATGTACAATAGTGGTAATTAAACTGATTATGCAATACAGAAAGCACAAACTTTGCTTTACTAAAAAGCTCTTACTAAAAGAAAATAGTTTTTTCAGTTTCATTGCAAGTTTGATTTATAAATTTGACATTTCATATAACTACAGTAAATTCAACAAAGTAATTTCAATAAAAGTCGATATACAAATTGCCGGGACTCGTTGTCCATGTGGCTGAATATCCACCTGAAGACCAGGAAGTGCTTCCACCACTACAAAGAGCATTTGGTGTGCCTAGGCTACCATATGTATAGGGAGTTGTTATGTAATAGAAATTTGTACCTGACCAATAAGCACCGCTTGAACTATAAGTACTCCAAGGACAAAACGAAGTTAAGCATGATCCACACGTAGTTCTCCATCCAGTAGCTGGACCAGATGCACACCCAGTTTCAAAAATACAGGGGTCGCCCCATGCATATGTTGTTGTTCCTGGAGGTACATCAATATTCCAACTAACATAATCGATACAACTACCAGTTCCATAAGTACCACCATTTAAATACATGGTTACAATAACATCATATGTTGAATTATAGTTTGTAATAACCAGATTTTGAGCTACACTATTATATTTCATCATAAAGATAAAAATCGAAACATAAATCAGCATCTTTTTCATAAAAAGTGTGTTTAAAGTGTAATAAAATAATCACTTCATACAAGGTATAAAAAAGCATTTGCTATAGCAAAAAAGAAAATGCATTATTTAACTAAATTTTAACACTGTGAGTTTCCAAAGTTGTATTCCACAACAGTTGTGCGATTTGGTATTAAAAACTGCGGGAAGTCTTCCGGTTTTTGCCGGTGGCGGAAAAACAGGAAGTAGTTAATTAATTGAAAATCAATTACTTGACACCAAACTGCGGGATTTGCCGATTTTTCTACTACCCGCAGTTTTTGCCGGTATAAACATGAGGTGCTGCACCGTTGTAAATATCTGCTATCGATATGAAATAGCAAAATTGAAATTCTATGATAGGTATTATACGACCTGTGATGGGACGGATAGGGCCTGTGATAGGAAATAGCCCCCGCTCCAAGTGGAGTACCCCTGATCGAAATCCTGAATGCTGTTTGTTGTTCAGCTTTCTTGTGGTGCGTTGTGACTTATAGGGGTAAAATATATTGAACAATCGTACATTTACATAAGGGGATTATTGGGGATGGGATGGAACGGTGTTGCTTGCCCTGCGCGGGGTTTGTTGGTGGGGACCAACAAAGTGGGAAGCGGTTGTGCGTGTTCAACTGAATTAAAAAGTGATATTAAATGAATTATTACAAAAGCGGTTCCATTTTAATCTTTCTTCTGTTGCCTTTGCTTTTAAAGGCACAGATTATTACTTCTGTTATTGGAAATGGTACAGCTACTAACACAGGAGACGGCGGTTCTGCAACTGCGGCTGGCATCTACTACCCTTGTGGTGGAGTTTTTGATAAATTTGGTAATTTTTATTTTGGTGAAGGCATTGGAGGGTACAGAGTACGAAAGATTTCTTTCTCAGGCATTGTCAGCACATATGCGGGTACTGGTTTTAGTGGTTACAGTGGAGACGGAGGACCAGCAACATTAGCAAAATTAAAAAATCCACAAGCTGTAACAGTTGATACTGCTGGCAATCTGTTTATTGCTGATGCTTACGATGCCAGAATAAGAAGAGTTGATGCCATAAGCGGAATTATTAGCACTGTAGCTGGAACCGGTGTATCTGGTTACAATGGTGATGGTATCGCAGCCACCTCTGCTCAGCTCGCTGCTCCGATTGACTTATGTTTTGACCGCATGGGTAATCTGTATATTGCCGATTACGGTACAGGCTGTAGAGTAAGAAGAATCGACGCATCCGGTATAATTAATACATTTGCAGGTACTGGTTATCCCATCTATGGTGGAGATGGCGGCTTGGCAGACACAACCTCAATTGATCCTCCTTCTGCCATTTGTTTTGACACAGCAGGAAATTTGTACATTGGTGATTGGCATGGATATGTTCAAAAAGTAAATACATCTGGTATCATTAGTACTTATGCGGGAATTGGTGTCTCTGGATCTGGAGGAGATGGTACACCTGCTACGTCGGCAATGACTGAACCCTTTAAGCTCGCATTTGACAGGCATGGCAATTTGTTTATTGCTGAATATGGTTTTAATAAAATTCGCATGGTCAGTTCAGCAGGTATCATAACAACAGTGGCAGGAACAGGCATTAGTGGGTTTAGTGGTGATGGCGGACTGGCTACAGCAGCCAAAATGGATCATCCTGCCGGACTCACCGTTGATTCCTGCAATAATCTTTATATAGCTGACTCGAGAACATATTATATTCGCAAAGTGAATTTTCACCCGGCATGTGGAATGCCTGATGCGACTACCTCAGTGAATTCACCGTTGAGTACCGTTGTTGAATTATCAATTTATCCAAATCCTGTAAATGAAGAACTGCATATAGACAATGTACTGCCCAATACTGAGTATAACCTGTATGATTTAATGGGTTTATCGCTACAGCAAGGTCATCTAAAACAAAGCAATAATAATATCTCACTCATGCCGTTGCCGGCAGGCATGTATATGGTGGAACTCAAAAACGAAGAAGGGCGAAAATTTATAAAAAAGATAGTAAAGGAATAAGGTGAATATTAGGTTCCGTAACGATGAGTGTTATCCTTTTATCAACACAGTTTGTTGGTGGGGACCAACAAAGGCGTATGAGGCGTACGATATTACTTTTCTGAGATGATCTTAGCCAGATCTTCTTCCACACTCTTTAATGCCGACTCGGTGATGCGGCCGGCTTCTTTGCCATTTTTGAGCAGGATGATGGTGGGCACAAGGGTTATGCCATATTGAGTTTGTTCGCCGTTCTTTGTTTTCTTTTCGCGGTCGGTGCCAAACATAGTTACGCCGGTGAGTGGGTAACCGGCCTGCTGGAGGACTTTGGTGAGTTTTGGCAACAGATAATGCGAGTCGTCGCACCAGGTACCAATGAATATGACAATGGCATATTCTTTTAAGCGGGACTGTAACATAGCCACCGCCTCTGCATTGGGTTTGTACTCATCTATTCCGCTCTGCAGCCAGGTGAAGGATGGCTCACTAAACAGATCGCTGAATGTGATGGGGCCATTGAAGACCAGCTGCCCGTTCTTTGCATCGCGGGAAGTATCATAGGATTTGGTTTGCGCACCTGCAGCAATATTTGTCATAAGCAATATGGCAAGAAATAATTTGTACATGATCAGGTTGATTTGCGGCGGAACTTATTCTGATTTAACAGCCGCTGTGAGCTGATTTCTGATGATCATCAGCTTGTTTCTCAGTTCGAGCAGTGACTGTTTCAGATCTATGGTTTCCACATCTTTGTTGTTCTGTGTTTTCAGCCTGGCTTTGGCACCATTCAGCGTAAAACCCCGCTCCTTTACCAGGTGGTGTATAGCCCTGAGCTCGCGCACCTGCTCTGGTGTAAACAGGCGGTCGCCCTTGCGGGTGGTGCGCACCTTGAGTTTAAATTCATTGGTCCAGAACCTGATGTGCGATGTCTTTACTTTAAACAATCCGGCTACCTCACCAATGGTATAATATTTTTTATCGAGCTTCCAGTCTTCAGGCAACGGTTCGTCGAACTGTTCCGGAACCGCTGGCGGCACAACAGCTTCGACTGGCTCTGCGGTTACAATATCAGATGGTGCCGGCAGAGCAGGGGGTTCGGTATCAATGGCTGGTTTTGCTTCTTCCTGTTCCGGTTTCTTTCTGGCACGGCTCTTACCTACGGCTTTTATCTGCTCCGGTATTATCTCTTCGCCAAACAGTGTAAGAATACGGCCACTCATTTCTACAAAATAATGAATAATTTTAACTTCAGCGTTCCTTTGCAAAATTGCACCTTTTTTGCC
>OMJB01000027.1 GCA_900299255.1 Sphingobacteriales bacterium | reverse complement strand
GACAATTCAAGCACAATTACCGATGTAAATAAAAGCGATGTTAGTATGTTCTCCGCGCTTCGGTCAGCACCACAGACTTTTACAGTGACAGCTGGAATCGGTAAGAAAATAAAAGGCGCAAGCGGCACCCTTCTTGAGTTTTATCCGAATTCATTTATGGATAAAAATGGCAACATTCTTACCAGTGGAACTGTAAATATCGAGTTAACTGAGATGTACAGTGTAGGCGAAATGATTGCCAACCGTACTTCGACAACAACAAGTTACGGTGTACTTAATAGCGGAGGGGAAGTCAACATTAAAGCCACTATGGGTGGGCAGGAAGTTTTTGCCAATAAATACCGGATAGGGTTTAAAGCCAGCAGCAATGTTCAAAACAAACCAATGTCACTATATGTTAAAGGTGAAAACAATACAGATTCAATTACTGTCTGGGCAATCACCAAAATGGGTTCTTTACTGCAATCTTCATTGATAACGGATACAAGCTGGAGCCTTATAGAAGCACCTTATTTCATATTTGACTCCTGTAGTACATTCAAAATGATCAATTGCGACCATCCATATGATTCTACCTCTAAAAACGTTACGATAACTGTGAAGTTTGGTGTCAATAGCTTTAAACAGGCATGCGGCTCACTAAGTGTATCGTTCGCTTCACTGAATGTTGCAACTATTTTGTTCGCAAGTCAATATAACGCGAATTCAAACGAAATGACTTTTAAAGGATGGGTACCAACAGGCCCGGCGTGCAAATTCGCACTAATGATTCCAAAGGACGTAAACAATTTTTACTACTTTGAGCAATCCGGAAATGTAACAAATGATATGGCCATAGAGGCAAACGTTACTTTGCTCTCGAAGGCTGATTTACAAGCGAAGTTACGCGCTTTGTAAAGTACCCGTATTTAAATGATGATTTAGATATTTCCGCCTTTATTGGTCTTATTTTCTGACTAACAAAGCATCAGGGAACCGAAGATGAAATATCCTGCCCAAGGTAGCATCAAAAATAAGACCTGTAACTGCGGTTCATGTGCTATGATCATACTTTTCCTTTCAAAGATTTTATAATTTGTTTTGCCGTTCCAGTCAAAAGTGTAAAGATCAGTGGAATAACGCCAAAGCCAACAAGCCAGAGCCCTACTACTTCAAACCAATAATTAAGGACAATTTTGTGCTCATCGAAAAAGTTTAAAATATCTCCAGGTATTACTTCCAATGAAATAATAATTGGCCATAAAAAGTTACTACATGGAAAACCCGGCCCCATAATAGATACAATAGATCCAATAAACAAAAATGCAATTAGCAAAGAGAAATACAGTCGAGCAAATAAACGGAAATTAAGTATTTCGCGAATCATAATTATTTCGTTGAAGGAATATCAAAAGCTACAAAGAACCGCGTAACCTTAAATCATTGAGCACAAAAATCATAAAACCGCTATGCGCTACACTTCCTCATTTGAATTAATATTTTTTAATACCTACAGAACCTCCTTTTTAACGCAAAGTGCCCCAGCCAAATGAACATCAATTTGGCTATTGTTCCCTTTTTACAAATTGACAAGTTTCGCTGTCGTTTACCTTAACTAAATAAATGCCATTGCTGAGCCCCGAAACATCGACCGGAAGATTGTTGGCAAAACAGTTGGCCGAATACACAACTTGCCCTTCCAGATTGTAAATGGCTACTTTTCTTATCATCTGAGTTGATGAAATAGTGATCTTAGAATTAGCCGGATTGGGAAAAATGCTGAAGTCATTTTTAGAAGAGGTATTACCAACCAACAGCGATGTATAATCGGTTATTTTTCTGATTCTGTTATTTACTGCATCAACAATATAAATATCACCGGCAGCATTTATTGCAGTCGCGCAGGGCCCCTTCATTGTCGCAGCAGTTGCCGGTCCGCCATCTCCACTAAAGCCGGAAATACCGGTGCCGGCAATTCTGTAAATTGTTCCGGAATGATCAATTACCCTGATTACATTGCCAATACCATCTGTGCAGATCAGGTTTCCAAGCTTATCAAAACCCAGATTGCCCGAAGGCTCCAGGTGGGCTGCTGTTGCAGGCCCGCCATCGCCTGTGATACCGGCTACACCGGTGCCGGCAATGGTTGAGATGATACCGCTTGCATTCACTTTGCGAATTCGGTAGTTTCTCCAGTCTGCTATAAACACGTTGCCTGAGTCGTCGCATGTAACTCCAACTGGGCCATTAAATTGAGCTGCTGTTGCATT
Source organism: Sphingobacteriales bacterium (assembly GCA_900299255.1). Taxonomy (GTDB): domain Bacteria; phylum Bacteroidota; class Bacteroidia; order Chitinophagales; family Chitinophagaceae; genus Nemorincola. The sequence goes on along the minus strand of OMJB01000027.1, from coordinate 30,308 downwards.
TCCTCCATCTCCGCTAAAACCTATGGTGCCATTGCCTGCTAAAGTATATATTAACCCACCGGCGGTTACTTTACGAACGATTTGATTGGACTGTTCGGCAAAGTAGAGATTACCGGCGCTTTCGACTGCAATATTGCGGGGTGTAGTTATTTTGGCAGCAGTTGCAGGTCCACCGTCTCTGCTATAACCACCGGTGCCATTGCCGGCAACAGTTGTAATAATGCCCATGTTGTCTATTTTGCGGATAACATTACAGCCAACCTCGCAAAAAAAGATATTGCCTTTTATCTGCTATTATCCCTGAAGGGTCATTGATTTTGGCAGCAGTTGCGGGCCCGCCATCACCGGTACATCCTCTTACCCCTGTGCCTGCAATAGTAGTAATGATACCAGATGCGTCTATTTTCCGGATACGCAAGTGGGACATATCAGTAATGAAAATATTGCCGGCTGTATCTGTGGCAACACCCTGAGGCAAAAGGATTTCGGCAGCTATTGCGGGCCCTCCATCTCTAAGAACTCCGGCAGTTCCGGGGCCGGCAATAGTATTAATGATTTGCGCGCCTGCCAGAACAGGAGACAAAAGAAGGGCAAGAAGAAAAGATTTCATAGGATTTATATTATCTGATAAAGATAGTAATATAATCTATAAGAATCTTTAATTTGCAGCTAACAGTTTGGTAAATACAGTGTTTCGGCACCTGTATTACCAGCCTGCGGGTAAGCCACCTGGAACACATGCTGAATCAGGATTTAACGAAGCCGCACAACATCGGTCAATTTTACTACCTTTAAAAAAAGTATCAATCAATGACACGAAATTCAAAGGTACTGCTGGGTGTGGCCACATTTATGCCAATGGTGTTGGGGCTGATGCTTGTATTTGTATATATCACCATGATTCCCGAGATCATTCGTATGGTCACCAGTACCGGAAGCGGCACAGAGGTAATGTCCGGCTATCTGTCTAAAATATTTTCAGGAAAAGCATTTGCGCTGCTGTTTTTGATCATCATTACAAAACTAGGCGTGCTCATTTACTACATCATTGATGCAATAAAACGTGCTTTAAAGTCAGACGCTGAAAGAGTATTCTGGATACTCTTGTTTGTATTGTTCGGAACTATCCCGCTGATTGTTTACTACTTTACTAAAATAGTACCGGAACCAGAAACAAATTCAGACGGAACTACCAATCTGTAAATCAGAATCGGGCTATTACACCATCATTGTTACCGGATTCTCCACAAATGTCTTAAGTGTCTGCAGGAATTTTGCACCAACAGAGCCATCTACAGAGCGGTGATCGCAACTGAGCGTTACCTTCATTAACTGGCGTACTACCACAGCTCCGTTCTCAACAACAGGAGTTGGCGTGATCTTACCTACAGCAAGAATACAGCTGTCTGGTGGATTGATGATAGCAGTAAACTCATCAATATCCATCATGCCCAGATTAGAAATAGTGAAGGTATTACCGGTAAATTCATTAGGCTGAATCTTTTTGGTACGGGCTTTGTCAATCAGTGAGCCTGCTTCCTGCGCAATCTGCGAAAGTGATTTCTGATCGGCAAATTTAACCACAGGTACAATCAGTCCATCGTCTACAGCTACTGCTGTGCCTATATGTATGTGGTGGTTTTGGCGGATAAACTCGCCCATCCATGAACTGTTGATAGCCGGGTGCTGGCGCAGGGCCATAGCACTGGCTTTAATTATCAGATCGTTGAATGAAACCTTTACAGGGGAAACATCGTTAATAGCCTTGCGCGCTTCTATGGCTTTGTCCATATTAAGCGTCATGCGCAGGTAGAAGTGAGGTGCACCGAACTTGCTTTCGCCCAAACGCTGCGCAATGATGCGGCGCATCTGGCTGTTAGGGATATCAGTATAACCTTCCTGGCCTACAGGCATTGCTGGCACAGCGGCAACAGGTGCTTTCGATGTTTTAGGTGCTTCTGCAGCAGGTGCAAACGTTTCCACATCACGTTTGATAATGCGGCCGCCGTCACCCGTTCCTTTTACTACATGTATATCTACGCCTTTTTCCTGTGCTACTTTTTTAGCCAGCGGAGAGGCTTTTACCCTGTCGTCAGATGATGATACCGCAGGCGCAGTTTCAGCAACCGTTGCTGCTGGTTCTGCCGCAACAGGAGCACTGGCCGGTTCTGCGTTGGCTGGGGCTGGGGCCAGGCCCTCTGCACTCAATATTGACTGAAAATCTTCACCGGGTTTGCCTATAATGGCCATAATACCATTTACAGGAACGCCCTTGCCTTTTTCCACTCCCAGATACAACAGCGTGCCATCTACATAAGGAATTACCTCCATGGTAGCTTTGTCGGTTTCTACTTCAGCAATCACATCGTCTGCTTTTACCGTATCACCAACTTTTTTGTGCCATTCTGCAATAACACCTTCTTTCATGGTATCGCTCAATAAAGGCATTCTTACTGCTTCAGCCATATCTGTTCTGTGGTTTAAAGTTCAAAAGTAAATTTTTTACAGGAATTTTCTATTCCCTGTAGTGCTGTAAAAACAAGATTTAAGAAATTAACTTTCTTTAGGTATTTTGATTTGCGCTATCAGGTCTGCACGAGCATTCAAAACCGCTTAAAATGCACTATAAACTGCCGCAGGAAATCAAATTAAATGAAATCTAATACTCAATAGTCATCCCGAGGCTATCTTTCAGTTTAGCCAGTGCCGGGTTTTTCTGCACCATGGCATCAAAAATTTCACTTTTACTGAGTACAACAGTGTTCTGCGCCGCTTTTACCGATTCATCTTCCCTTATCTCTGTAGTAATACGCACCCGTGAGTTGGTTTCTGTGCTGTAAAAGTCTATCAGCTGCGATTTTTGCTCACGTGCATAAGTATCTGTAAGCTCGCTGGGCGAAATGATCCTGATCTCATCCGGTGGAAACACCTCTACCTGCATCAGACTGAACTGGGCATGGATGACATTTTTGTTGGCTGCAGCAAGTTTTTGCTTGTATAATTCAAAAAGGCTGAGCGCAGTTACCAGGCTCAGTGAAACCGGAGCTTCATTCTGTTTGCTGGCAGCAGAAGTTACTTTTTCGTCAATATCAGAGAGCATGCCCGTACTCAGCCGCCTGCTTTTGCCGCCTGTTGCGGGTGCTGTAGCTGCGGGACGGGGAGAAGGAGATACAGGTGTAACCTCGTCAGGCAATGGAGTAGCCAGAATAGTAGGTGCCGGAGCCGGAACAGGTTTGGGCTCCTCCGGCATCACAGGTGCCGGTTTATTTTCCTGAACAACAGGAGCTGCCGCAGGTTGGTGTACAACTGTGGGAGAGGACTGAGCAGTGCTGTTTAGGGCACTATCAGAGTTTTTTTTTACATCGCCGAAAACATCGGTACCGGAACTGCCAGCTGAACCTGACTGGAGCAGGAAACATATCCTGATCAGGCACATTTCTACATGTAGCCGTTTATTGGTCGCCTGCTTATAGTTCAGTTCGCAGTCGTTAATTACGTTGAGTGCAGATAAAATAAAGGATGGCGGTGCCTGATAAGCCTTTTCATTGTACACCGGTTTGAAATCGTTGGGAATGTCCAGCAATTTGGCCATGCGGCTGTCTTTGCACAGCATCAGGTTTCTGAAATGCTCGGCCAGGCCATTGATGATAACATCGCCTTCAAACCCCTTTTCAAGCGCTCGGTCCAGCTTGAGCAGTGTTCCTGCAACATCCTGTGCCAGCATACCATCTGTAAGTCCAAAATAGAAATCGGCATCCAGCAGGTTCAGGTGCTCCATGGTGTTGCTGTACGTAAGCATTCCATTAGTGAAGCTGGCAATTCTGTCGAGCATGGACAGGGCATCGCGCATTGCGCCTTCGCTTTTCTGTGCAATGATGTGCAGTGCCGCTTCCTGGGCTATCATTCCCTCCTTCGCAGCTATGCTTTGCAAATGGCCCACAATATCTTGGGTAGTAATGCGCCTGAAATCAAATATCTGACAGCGGCTGAGGATCGTTGGCAGTATCTTATGTTTCTCGGTGGTAGCCAGTATAAAAATGGCATAGGGTGGTGGCTCCTCTAGCGTTTTCAGGAAGGCATTAAATGCCGCTGCGCTCAGCATGTGCACCTCATCTATGATATATACCTTGTATTTTCCCTGCTGAGGTTGAAAGCGCACCTGATTGGTGAGCTCCCTGATATCATCTACAGAGTTATTGCTGGCGGCATCCAGCTCAAATACATTGAATGAAGTATTGTTTTTGAAGCTGGCACAGGTACCGCAGGTGCCACATGCTTCCATGTCTTCTGTGGGCGACTCACAGTTGATGGTTTTGGCAAGAATACGCGCGCAGGTGGTTTTGCCTACGCCTCTGGGCCCGCAAAACAGGTATGCATGCGCCAGATGCTGATTTTTGATAGCATTCTTGAGGGTAGTAGTTATATGCTCCTGCCCCACAACTGTATCAAACGTCTGCGGGCGGTACTTGCGCGCTGAAACTATGTATTCGCTCATCTTATAGTCGTTAGTCGTAAGTCGCTAGTCGTAAGGTTTGGGGTTGCGAATAGGACAAGACTGCTTTCAAAAGTAAACAGGAAATGGTAGATTTAATAATTATTTCTTTTTCATTTCCTCTAGTTCCTTCTCCTTTTTCCTTTTGTTTTCCTCTGCTTTTTTCATGTCCTGTTTTTCTTTTTCCAGCTTTTCGTTCATCTGCTGTACTTCTGCTTCCTTGTTTTTGATTTCTATGTTATGCTCTACGGCCGCATTAATGCCTGAGAGAAATGCATTGATAGCAGAAGCCGCACCGGCATCATTGGCATTGGTTATATAATTGTCGTACCCTTTTGATGCGACAAAGTAAATTTTCGACTTGTGCCTTTTGCCTGAAACCTTATAATACAAGTCCAGTTTGCCCGAACTCACAGAAGGCCATTCCACCCCCATCATACGATAGAATTTCTTCTTCTTTTTTGCTTTTTTAAGTCCGGCTTTTTCCAGCTCAGCAATCAAAGCCGCCTGCACATCATCTTTTTCATGCTTGATAGCAGCCACAAAACAAGCAGCACTTTGCTTGCCCATTTTTACTGTTTCTTCAGATATCTTTTGTGCCCTGAGTATAGAAGGCATCATTACTATAACAAACAGCAGGCTGCAACAGATTTTTTTCATAGCTGGAATTTGATGCGAAAATAAGTAAAACTGCCGTTCCATAACCAACCCGGAAAATCGGCAAAACGGTGTGTGTGAAACATTAACATTATCCTGAAACAGATTTTTGGACATAATGATAACAATTGGTAGTTTTGTACAAACGCTATCTGATGGATATAATCGTAAGTGCCCCTGTCAAGTTAACACCATGTGCTGTTGCAGAAATCAACAGGCTTATGAATGAGCCGGGTTTTGATAAAGAAACATTCTTAAGAATAGGCGTAAAGGGAGGTGGTTGCTCGGGCTTCAGCTACCTGCTGGGTTTTGACAGGCCAGAGGCTGACGATGAAATACATGAAATAGACGGTATAAAAGTGCTGATGAAAACCGCTCACGGTATTTATTTGTACGGAATGCAGATAGATTTTTCCGACGGGTTGAATGCCCGCGGATTTGTATTTAATAACCCCAATGCCAGCTCTACCTGCGGCTGTGGCACATCGTTTTCGGTTTAATTTTTCTTTTATTGCTGCTTAGCTTTTACTGATATTTTCAGGCGTATCGGCGTGCTGAAACTTACGGTACTCTTCAGGCTTGTGGCCGGGTTGTTTTACATTTGTATATATGGCACTGCATTTTCTTGGCGACGAACTTTGGTTTCCCGATGTGGAAGAGGCTTTGCCGGATGGCCTCCTTGCCGCCGGAGGCAGCCTGAGTACCGAACGGATTCTGCTTGCTTATAAAAATGGAATTTTCCCTTGGTTTAGCAATGAGGACCCACCTTTGTGGTGGTCACCAGACCCACGGTTTGTGCTTTTCCCGGATGATTTAAAAGTGAGCAAGAGTATGCGGCAGGTCATGGGCAGAAAGGAGTTTGAATTTAAGGTGAATACAGATTTTGAAGCGGTCATCTCTAATTGCCGGTACGCTAAGAGAAAAGGTGAGGTAGGCACATGGATTACAAATGAAGTGGAAACTGCCTATACAGAGCTGCATATAGCCGGCATAGCACATAGCGCAGAAGCTTAGTCTGGTGGAGAACTGGCAGGCGGCTTATATGGTGTATTACTGGGCAAGGTGTTTTTTGGTGAAAGCATGTTTAGTTTAAAGCCCAATGCGAGCAAGTTTGCCTTTATCAGCTTTGTGGAGCAGTTAAAGTCCTTGGGCATTGTACTGATAGATTGCCAGGTTTATACCGATCACCTGAAATCACTGGGCGCAGGTATGATATCCAGAAAAGAATTCAGGCGGCTGCTGGAAGCGAACATTGAAGATGTAACAACATGCCCGGCCAGCGCAAAATAATCCATATTGATATGGACGCTTTTTATGCCTCTGTGGAGCAGCGCGACCATGTAGAATACCGAGGCAAGCCGCTGGTGGTAGGCGGCATGCCGGAGGGCAGGGGTGGGGTAGTTGCTGCAGCAAGTTATGAGGCCCGAAAATTCGGTATCCGTTCGGCAATGCCATCGAGGAAAGCACTGGAACTGTGTCCGGATGTGTTGTTTGTAAAGCCTCGATTTACTGTGTACAAAGAAGTCTCCAATAGCATTCGGGCTATATTCAAAAGGTACACTGACCTTATAGAACCACTTTCGTTAGACGAAGCATATCTGGATGTTACCAATGATAAACAGCATATAGGTTCGGCAATTGATATTGCCCGACAGATCCGAGCCTCCATCAAGCAAGAGCTTAACCTGACAGCCTCGGCAGGCGTTTCTATCAATAAGTTTGTTGCCAAAATAGCATCAGATATGAACAAGCCAGATGGGCTTACTTTTATAGCTCCTGCTGATGTAGTCGGTTTTATGGAAAAGCTGCCGGTTGAAAAATATTACGGAGTGGGGAGGGTCACTGCCGATAAGATAAAGAAATTGAACCTTTTTACCGGTACCGATTTGAAACGACTGACGGAAGATGAACTGGTACATTTGTTCGGAAAATCAGGGCGTTTTTATTACAAGATTGTGCGGGGAATTGATGAACGTCCAGTGGTTCCTGACCGCGAGACAAAATCGGTAGCGGCAGAAGATACCTATAGCTGTAGAACAACTATCCGACAAGAAACTCAATTGTCAACTCGGCAATACGTTCTGCGCCCTTCCGATACAGCATGGTCAGGTGATTCCCCTCAACAGCCGCATACCTGGCATCAGGCATAGATTTGACAGTGCTTTGTGCAATCTCCTGTGGCAGCAGCGGCTCTCCCAGCGTATAGTTGCCCGTGGCATTAACCAGCAAGGCGGGCTGGGTGATATTTGGAAATACTTCAGCCCATTTTACTCTACCAAGGCCCATTGACTTCTCCGTTATACTAGTCAATTGGCTGCGGGGTTTTACAGTGCCGTCAGGCAAATCATGCACATCGGCGCGGTAGTAGCTGAGCATTGCTGTATCCCAGAAATTGAGGTAGGGTGCCTTTTTTACATGTTCCAGATATTCCTCAAAACCCGAATATACTGCATCCAGCCTGGAGATAGCATTAGCGAGCATTTTAGCGGCATTGGGGTTCATTGATACTGCGGCATCAAGAATAATCAGTTTACTCACCAGCTTGGGGTAGTAAGCTGCAATATATACTGCCAGGTATCCGCCAAAGGAGTGTCCCGCAAGATAAACCGGGCCCAGCTCTAGCTGACTGATAAGCGCCACAATATCAGTAGCATGGTCTTCTACTGTGTAATTGGTATCAGGTTTATCGCTTAGCCCGTTGCCTCTGAAATCGGGGCAAATGATTCTGAATTGTTCAAGAAGGCCCTCTGTTACTTTATCAAATGCATGTGCATTGGCGGTAAGCCCATGCAATAGTATCAGTGTTGGTTTATTATTCTCTGAGTCGGTATAATGAAGCGTGATATTGCTGGCCTGATAATAATGGTCTTTCATAAAATGGATTGCAGTGAAGTGTTATTTGAACCTGATAATTAATGGGCAGTCCAGCCTGCATCTATGGGCATGGAGATTCCGGTAATTGTTGCAGCCTCATTTGCTGCCAGAAAAAGGGCGGCCCGGGCTATCAGGCTGACTGGTATAAAATCCTTCACAGCATGGCGCTCCAGAAAAATTTTATCTTTTACTTCCTGCTCAGTCATATGGTGTACCATCGCCTGATTGGGGATCTGATCAGCCACAATTTTCGTTTCTGAGTAACCGGGGCATATGGCATTGCAGGTAATACCATACGGGGCCCCTTCCAGCGCTATGGTTTTGGTAAGCCCTATAAGCCCGTGCTTAGAAGCTACATAAGCACTTTTAAACGGAGAGGCGCGCAGCCCATGTGCAGAAGCAATGTTGATGATGCGGCCAAAGTGATTTTCTTTCATCGTACTCCACACAGCTTTCGTGGCATGAAAAGCCGCAGTCAGGTTAACGGCAATGATATTGTCCCATTTATCTTCAGGAAACTCGTCAACCGGAGATACAAACTGGATACCTGCATTATTGATTAGCACATCAATCCTGCCAAATGCGGTAATGGCCTCACCAATCATTTGCCTGATCTGATCAGGGAACATTACATTTGCCGGTGAGAAAGTGTGTTTGATATTGAACTCATCCGCAACCTGCTGAGCAATTGCAGCCCCATCGGGTTCCAATCCATTAAACGCAATGTTATAGCCGTGGGCAGCAAACTCTCTGGCTATGCCCAGGCCAATGCCACTGGTACTTCCGGTTATTAAAACAGTCTTTGCCACCATTTTACTTTTATAGCAAACATAGGCATTTCGCTGTAAGCAACCAGAATTGCAATAATAAGTTTAGTTCAGGTTACTTCATTTCGTACTTTTAACAATATTCGTTTTAATAAAATAAGACAATGACTACGCGTGATAAGGTTTACGCCACCATTTCAATTCTGTTATCCTTATTGGCCATCAGTCTAATTTGGAGATATTTTGATGCGGATAAGCAGTATACGGGCGTTATGTCAGTAGCGATGATAGTGGTGATAAGCCTGATCATACGCATCTTCACCAGGAAAGGCAAAGGCAACACTTAATTGATAACAGGTGGCCTTTTTTGGTGAAACCATCAGGCCGATTAATCTTGTGTACCTTTGCTGGTATGCAGGAACTTAAATTTCCAATAGATAATATTCTGGCCAACCTTGGGATCAAGTCGCTGAATAATATGCAGGAAGCGGCAATCAATGCTGTTGCCGCATCGGATGATGTGATTTTATTGTCAGCGACCGGCTCGGGTAAAACGCTGGCATTTCTTATTCCGCTGTTACAGCTGATAGACACAACTGATAAAAATACACAGGCGCTGATAATTGTGCCTTCCCGTGAGCTGGCGCAACAGATAGAGCTGGTGTTTAAATCTATGGGTACCGGGCTTAAAATAACCAGTTGTTACGGAGGCCATCTGCGCGAAACCGAGGAAAACAACCTCAAACAACCGCCGGCAATAATTGTAGGAACACCCGGCAGGCTGGGCGATCATATAAGAAGGGGTAACATTACTACAGGCTCCGTGAAGGTGCTGGTGCTCGATGAATTTGACAAGTCTCTGGAAATGGGATTTGAAGAAGAAGTATCATTTGTAACCGATTCGCTCCGTAATATTGAAAAGAAGATACTTACTTCGGCTACGGAAGCTGAAGCTATGCCTGCATTTATAGGTTTAAAAAATCCGGTAACCCTTAACTTTCTGCCCGAAGATGCTCCGCCACCTGAAAAACTAGCGGTCAAAACTGTACTGTCTGACGAAAATGACAAGCTGGAAACATTGTTTAAACTGCTTTGTTATCTCGGTAACAGGCCATCTATTATATTCTGCAACCATAGGGATTCGGTAGAACGAACCAGTTCTTTTATTGCGCAGAAAGGGATACCCAATACTTTTTATCACGGGGGTATGGAGCAACAGCAGAGAGATAGTGCTCTTTGCAAGTTCAGGAACGGCACTGTTAGTTTTCTGGTAACAACAGACCTGGCAGCACGCGGGCTGGATATTCCCGACATCAGGTATATCATACACTATCACCTGCCCCTGAATGAAGAAAGCTATATTCACCGCAACGGGCGCACAGCCCGAATGGAGGCAACCGGCACAGCTATTATTATCCTTTCTCCAGAGGAAACGTTACCACCATATATTGAAAGCGGCGTAGAACAAATTACGCTTCCTGAAAAACAGGTACTGCCGGAGGGGCCTAAATGGACGACCCTTTTTATTGCCGCCGGTAAGAAAGATAAAGTTAGCAAGATTGACATCGTTGGATTTCTTTCGCACAAAGGAGAGTTGAAGAAAGACGATATAGGGCTGGTAATAATCAAAGATCATTTTTCCTTTGCTGCCATCAGAAAATCCAAAGCTAACAATGTGCTGCACCTGATTAAAAATGAAAAGATAAAGAATAAGAAAGTATTGATTGCTGTGGCCAAGTAGCTACTTATTTTGTTCGTTGGTTAATCATTTTATGTAACGCCTTTAAAGCATCTAAAACCATTTGCCTGATGGCTGATATCCTGTGTTCACTAACAGAATAATATGTACATTTACCAAGTTTTAACCATTCTTAAACCCCAAAAAAATCTAATTATGAACCTCAAAAGTATTTTGATCTGTTCGGCCTTATCACTCGGCGCTCAACTCTGCTTACAAGCACAAACAATTGTTCCACCCAACATTGATTTTGAAACCGGAACAACATCCAATTGGAATTTTACCTCAGGTACAATCATGGCGATACATACGTATTCCATGGCGCCCTGTTCGGCAACACCGGGGCTGCACACCATCACATCTGGCACAGGTACTGATGCCTACGGCGGATTTCCGGTTGTGGGTACAGGATCATATTCACTGAAGTTGGCACATGATACCATTAATTTCAATGCTGATGCTGCAGCATACTTTATTCATGTACCTGCTACAGGTAGCTATAATTTTAATTACTCCTACGCGGCAGTATTGCAGAATGCAGGCCATGCACCCTCTAATCTGCCAGTATTTGAGGTAAATGTTTTCGATTCTACCGCACCTTTAACTCTGATTTCAGCACTGGGTATGTACGTTGTGCCGAATTCAACTGGTTTTGTGCAGTCAACTGTTGATACAACTGTACACTACAAAGGATGGACTAACACCTCAATTAACTTCACAGGGTATGCCGGGCATACGATGATTGTGTCATTCACAGTTGGTTCCTGTAGCAGTGGCGGTGCGCATTTCGGATATGCATATATTGATGCCACTGGGCTGACAATGAATGCCAGCACCTCAGTTGCTAACTCATCAGCTTCAACAAATGGCTCATTTAACCTGTTTCCAAATCCAACATCTGGTCGTATCAATCTGCAGTGGGCTAACCAGGCAACAGGTAATGCCGATGTGGATGTATATGATATGACAGGCCGCAGAATGGGAAATTTTCAGTTGGCAATGAACGAAACTTCCGGGCAGAAAGAGATTAATCTTGGCTATCTGAATGATGGAATGTATATGCTCAATATCAGGTCTCAATCTGTGAACTATTCAGGCAGAACAGTTATCCAGAAATAACTAGAACCTGAGACTTATTACCAATAAAAAAACTCCCGTCCGGGAGTTTTTTTATTGGCTATAGATGTACATGATTTATTTTCTTTTCGAAAATCTTGCACCGCGCCCAATCTGTTATCATGGAGTGACACTAGTTATTTTTTCATACTGTCCCATATAGGTACTACCAGGTCCACTGCCTGATGTTTTCTGCCTAATGCTGTTGTCTGCCCAGTGATACCATATACCAGTATTAACCGTCCATCCACCAGACATATAGGTGCCAGTGAAATAATGAGTGCCTGCAGCGCTGTCTGTTGATTGATATATGAATGAATCAGTGTGGGAACTGCTGTACACCCTCTTTATAACAGAATCGTTACTAACGGTGTAGCCGAATGTGTCGTTGAAATAAACAACCGAATCCCGCCCATTGTAGGGGTATCTGAGGTTGGCTGAATCGGTACAATGCCAATACCTGATCCCATCCATTCCCAATGTGTAATGTTTTACAACAGCCGAAGGAACACTTACGGAAGGAGAATCTGCTCTTCTTGAGCACCCAAATACAGCGAGCATCAAAATAATAATCACATATGCCGGTGCCCTGCGAATCATTTTAAAATCTGCTACGCTTAAACAAATCAGCGTTTGAAAATAGCTCTGAAAGAACCACCTGTAACAGCAGTGCCATCCAAGCCTGTGAATTCGAAAGTACCGCTTACCGCCTGCCCAACAGAATCAGAAGTAATGGTCACTTTTCCGGTTTTTGAATACATGGTTCCTCCGCTTACCTCGTATTTTGCCCAGTTGGTTCCCAAATAAGGATATAATATTTGATCACCGGTCGTTGAGGTGTAAGTGCTTTTCTTGAGGTCAATAACAATATTGGTGTGGCCGTCTGTGCCATATCCTGTAATTACATAATCCTCTGTTGCACCAAGTGAAAAACGCTCGACACAGCTGGATGCATTAAATGGGACACCATTAACAGTAGCCGTCATCATTCCGGAATCTACTGTCTGATCGGGCGCTTTCTTACAGCCAGCAATAAGTAAAACTGCAAATGCTATAACACCTAATCCTAAACTTTTCTGCATAATCAATAATTTACTGAAACAATATTAGCCCTAAAAATCTGAAAAACAAAGGCCCTGGCGGCTATATTGTGAACTCACAAACAGTTCACGAGTTATTTCGGGTAACCGCTTTCCAGCAATAGGTGCCGTCATAGCTTCTTTTACCGCTAAAAAACGGGGCAGAAAACCGTTATTTAACGGTGATTTTATCGAATAACACCTTCTAACTTTATATTGTAAAACCCAGGGTATGCGCACATTCAAAGTTTTGTTCGAAAACAACAATGCAGTTTCAGCTGCCAAAATGTTGTTTCCTCACCCGGATGACCTGATACTTGTTGAAGAAAAGAAAGGAATCAAATATCTACAGTGGCTGTGTGTTGAGGCAGACGATGAGCAATCAGCAATTGAATTGGCAAATAGCACGCTTGTGGAATATGGAGATTCGTTTTTGGCCTGAGAGGGTAGGCAGCATTACATTTTCAGGTTACCCCCTGGGAATCCTGCCGCATCCGGCATAGTACTTGCTCCAGTATTCTTCATTGAGATTACTGATAATAACTCCATTTGAGGTAGAAGCGTGGACAAAGTATTTATTAGCCAGGTAAATACCTACATGAGAAATACGTTTACTGCGTATGTGAAAGAACACGAGGTCGCCTTCCACAGCATTTGCTGCATTCTTTATCCTTTTGCAGTTGCTGAACTGGTCTCTTGCTGTGCGCGACAGGTCAATACCATACACTTCGCTGTACAGCTTTTGAGCAAAGCCGGAACAATCTATACCCTGAATATCACAACCTCCGATCCTGTAATTTGTACCTAGCCATTTATCAATAAAATTATACAGTGCCGAGTTGCTGATATCAGTTGCTGATACACCTAACAAGTCTGCGTATTTCCTTTTTGCACTTTTAGGAAGCTCTTTTGTTGTTACAACCGGTGTAAGCGGTGCGGGTGCAGGCTCTGTGGAAACGGTTTTTGCTACCGGTTTTGAAGCAGATTTTTCACGTATATGTGTTTTATGTAATTTGCCGTTATTCCTTGTTGCAACTGGCTGTTTGGAATTATCAATAGCATCAGTGGTGGCACTTGACCTGTTGTGCGGCTCTATATAAACATTGTTAATGAACCTGGGTTGATGTGAGGATTTGTCTGAAACGGCCTGCTCTGACGTATGGCAACTTGTCAGCAGATTGGTGATGATACATGCAAAAGTGAATAAAATAAATCGTTTCCTCATCAGCATATATTAAATCTAATGTAAAGATAACGAATTATAGCCTTAGGGCAAAGCCCGTTCGCACAAATTTAACAGTACACATAACGAAATAATCATTGCGTGTTGTGCAAATGCATGTTTAACGACAGTGAGTACTATCGCTCTATTGGGTGACATACCAATACAATCTCAAATTCATGCTTAATTTGAGTAAACAGATTTCGGTAACCGACCAAAAACTACGCCTGTTTTTTAGGCGGTAGTGCGAAAGCAGTTGCCTCATGATGAAATCCCTCACGGTGAGAGCCATCGCAAAAGGGTTTGTTTTTCGATAAGCCACATCGGCAAAGGCTTATTGTATCTCGTCCGGCAAGATCGTACACACCACCAACTTTATCAGTAATTGCAAAAGACCCCTGTATTCACAGAGGCCCGTTATTATTTACGGTAATTTTAGTATCAGGCATAATATTGGTTTTTCAGAGCGGGAAATATTTCAAATAAGCCCGCACCGTCAACAACTATTTTTTTTGCACCGCCTTAACAGACATTACATATCTGAGTACCGCATCTTTCTGCACGGCAGTTAGTGAAGCTTTCTGGGCCATTGCATCAATTATACCTGGCCATAACTGCTCAGGCTCCCTATAGATATTCTTTGCATCATGGCAATTGGTGCAAACACTGGTATAAAGCTTGTAACCATCAGTGAGTGTCTGTATGGAAGTACCAGCATATTTGCTCTGCACTGCAGCAAGTTCATCACTGCCGGGAGCATAAATGCCATCAGCCGATTTCGATTTCTTTGCCGGTTGGCCACCGGCTGTTTTTTCAGCAGAAGAGGAAGTGTTTTTCTTTAATCCGCTGCAAGAAGCAATGGCAAGTACGATAGCGGCAGTTACCGTTGTTTTTAAAATGTTCATTTGGTATCAGTTTTTAGTGTTTATTGGTTCTTACTCTGCTTTGGCGTTGCGCCCGTTGTGCAAAGCGAGGTAAAAATAACCAATGATTTGGCATATCCCAAAACCACATTCTGTCTGGATTGTAGTTTCCGGGTAAGTAAGTTAAAATGACTAGGAATTGCTTTCAGTGAAGCACTTCATAGTTTTTCCGTCAAATGAGTACAACCCAAGATTCCATGTACCTAGCCAAATTCTGCCTTTATTATCCTTGATTATAAAGCCAACGTGGTCATCTGTGAGGCCATCTTTCTTTAATAGGCTAACGAATTTCTTCCCATCGAAATAACTCAACCCACCATCTCCGCCGAACCATACTTTGCCGGAATTGTCATCAGCAAAAGACATAATTACATTGTTGCTAAATGGGCTTTTACTGCATAAACCATCAGCCGTTGTATAGTGTTTTACAACAGGGGTACCATTTTTCTGAGGGGAATTGGGGTTGTAACAGAATACACCATCCCCCTGAAAATTACTCTGAGGACCGGTACCAAACCATATTCTTCCGGATTGATCCTGGTGAATTTTTTCTATATAGCTCTTGCTCAGCTGGTCATTCAAAGTAAACCGGGTAATAAAGTAGTGGTCATTTCGTGTATGCGCTGTTGATGGATCTAATGAAACACCTTTCACATCATAACGATAAACGCCATCGCGGTCTGTGCCAAACCACATGTTCCCATCACGGTCTTCCATGCAGCAAGTAAAGCTAAAAGTGTTATGGGTTTCCCAGAGTGACAGCTTCGAGAAATTTGACGCAATATGTTTGTTATGGGCCACAACATCACTTGCCTGCTTAAGATCTTGATTGCATTGATTCAAAATACACTTATTGCCTGCCCAGCCACCAAACAGCCTGTAGGCTTCATTTTTTGCAGTCTGGCATCCAGAGGCCGTAAACCAAAGCCCGCCTATTCTGTCCTGATAAACCGTATGTATCGTATAATCTCTGCGCACACTATCGTATGGTGCAATTACATTTTTCATGTAGTAGCCAAGCCCGGTATGCTCTGCCAACCCTGTTTTCTCATTGTGTCGAAAAACATTGCAACCTGAGAAGAACCAGACATTGCCAGCTATATCAGGGAAGACTTTTACTTCAGGTGTTTCATCCCAAAGATTGCGCTTTGAGTTTCCGGATTCAGAAATTCCAAAATAGCCGGCTATGCTGTTTGAAGGCATTTTAATACTTTCAAAAGCTTTACCGTTGAAGCGGATAGCTGCGCCCACCGCTCCAAACCAAACGTTTCCCATTCTGTCTTGTGTAATGTTGGTCAGCGAGTTCATTTTAGACCGAACGTCAGTCCCGTCCATTTCTTCAAATAGTGTAAACAAATTGCCGTCATACCGGTATACGCCTTCAGAAGAACCAAACCACAGTATTCCTGATTTGTCTTCAAAGCCTTTATTGACAAAATGAGCATAAGGGAATGGCGTCTTTCCTTCAGGGTTAATCAGTTTCGGCTTACTTGCTTTTCCGGCAAATAGGCCTGCATTCTTTTTAGTTTGCGTAAATCCGCAGATAGCTACTGTTGTTACCAACAGCAATAGGCATACTTTTTTCATAGTTTACTGATTAAGAGGTGTAACAAGTTAAGGCAATAATGGTTTAGGGATACTTTGTATCCTGTGTAAAAACTACAAATAAATAATAAGTATTAGTTATTCATATTGGGTGTTAACCTGGCAAATACGTACTTATCGTTGCTTTGTGGCACTGGCCCACAGCCTGTTTTAGGTATTGTTTTAGCTTCAGCACCTTCAACTATACCTTTCAATATAGTATTGCACAACAGATCCATTTTGTTGTGATCAACAAGATTCTGCATAGCCTGAGTGTTTTTGATATTTCCCAGCACCATGACCATAGCAGGAACGTGAGCATTGTTCAAAACAAACACACCTTCTTTTTTTGAAACGGCAACATTGCTGGCAGGCAGGCCTATACATTGACTGCACACTTTGCTTGGATTGTGCATGCACCCGGCTGTCTCACCAGGGATAATGCCGCTGTTAACCATAGCAGTAAAAATTGAGTTACTACAGTTACCACTTCGCTCCGCAAACGGTGCTTTACCTGAAATAAATATATCAAAATCTCCCTTAGCCTTATTAGTACCCTGTTCATTTTCCACATGTAGTGATAAGAATAAATCTGCTTTCACTTTGTCACACAATGCCACCCTGTTTGATAGTGGCACTGATTCATCATTGTTTCTGGTTAGCTGCACTTCTATATTATAACCTGATGCAAGCTCCTGCAATCTCTTTGCATATAAGAGGCAAATATCCTTTTCTAAAAATGCACCGGATTTTGCACCAGCATCATCACCGCCATGGCCCGGGTCTACTGCAAGTATAATTTTCTTTTTAGCAGGGGTAATACTGCCAGCTGTTGAACTAACCATATTAAACGAAAGCATCATTACTGCGGCGGTAATTAGTGGTAACGCCATAAACTTTCTCAATAATGAAAATGAAGGTGCGGCTGATTTTTCAAGCATATTCAAACGGCGTTTTACGTTGGAGGAAAAGAAATGATGTTCGGGTATCGGGTAGGTGCCGTTATTGTATGTTCGTAGCATCATCATGGCAAACAGGCCGGTGTCACGGTTGTCAACTGATTGCTCATCGGCAATAAACTCATGAACCACTTCCAGTTCTTTCAGTATGGCCCAATAAAAGGATTGAACCAGAAAATACAAGACAATATTTGACAAAAGAGTTTATCATAGGTATGGCCCTCCGCTATGTGGGCCTCCTCATGCCGGAGTATACGCCTGCCTATTTCATCATCCATTGGAATGGTACTGTTCCAGAATAGGTTATTTAAAAACGTGAACGGTGCTGCCTGAAGGTCTGTATTGATGAGCTTTATCCTGCCCATTCTGGTTACAGGGTATTTTGCAAATAGCCTGTTGAGTTTCACTATTCTAACCAATAAAACAGACAGCAAAAACAGGCTAACAGCAGCAACTCCGATTCCTGCTTTCTGAGGCCAATCAAAACCTGATGACGGCGTATCGGTAGATACTATGTTGTTATAAGTATGTTCATCAGTTGCCTCGCCCGAAACCGATACAGCCGAGAGTTGAATGGCGGCAGGGCGGGGGATACTGAACAAATTAAAATGAAGCAATGGAATGGCGAGGCTGGCAAAAAGTATCGTTAGCAGAAAGAATCTGTTATAATGATGCAGCTTTCTGCCTCGCAGGGCCGCAAAATACCATAAGGTGAGCAGTCCACTGACTACAATGCTCTTCAGAATAAATAAGCCCAGGGTTTCCATATCTACAGTTTTATTTGGTTTTCTTTAATTGTTTTAAAAGTAGTTCCAGGTCTTCAACAGACAGCTTTTTCTCATCTACCATAAATGATACAACATTACTGAACGAGCCTTCAAAGTATCCCTTCACCACATTAGTGAGTGATGAACTCGAATAATCTTCTTTGCTAACCAGTGGGTGATACCTGTGTATCCTGCCCAACTGCTCAATCCTTACAAATTCTTTTTCTACCAGCGTCTTTAGTATTGTTGCTACTGTATTTTTATGTGGCTGCGGCTGTGGCATATTATCCACCACCCCCATTAGTAGGCCGCTCTCCAGCTGCCATAAAACTTTCATTACCTGTTCTTCTGCCCTTGTCAACGATTTCATCTAAAACTATAATTATAGTTCAAAGCTAAAACTATATTTATAGTTCACCAAATAAATTTCAAAAATTATTTTTAAAAAGAGATAAAGGAAGTGTAAATAAGCACTGGCAAAACTACCTTTTTACATTCGAGTGCCCGCAAATCCGCATCAATGCACTGACTATTTCCTTGCCATTATCATACCCGGTATGGCTAAATATAACCTTGCCATTCTGGTCAATTATCAACGTTAGCGGCAATGCCCTGAGATCAAAAGTATTGCCCAGATCAGCATTTACATCTGTATAGCACGGAAACTTCCATCCCTGCTGATCTGCATAAATGCGCACAAATCTTTCTGACTGCTGCTCATGTGCTGCAATAGCTATAAAATTAAAATCAGCTTGTTTTTGCCAGTCGAGCAGCTTTGATGCTATTGTTCTGACCTCCTTTTTTCCATGGGCACACCAGGTACCCCAAAAGGTAACAAGGGTCACTTTACCCTTACCAACAATTTCATTAAAAGCCACCTTCCTTCCTGTTGTTGCATCTTTGATCAGTACAGCAGGCAACTGCTGCCCGAAAAATTTAACAGACAGCAGCAACATTGCAACAAGTAAAAGGGTTCTTTTCATGAAAACAGAACAATAACTTCAGCATTACTTCAGTATCTAAATATACCTATTAATATCAGAAGAAAATGTGAAGAATTCATTGTTACTGCAATCACCAGGTAAGCAGCATATGGTGATTGGGGTTGGAGTGGTTAGCAGATACTCTATACATATGGCTGCCAACAATCTTAAAACCTGCCTTTTCGTAAAATCTCACTGCCCTTGCATTGCCCGTCCAGGTAAACAACCACATGCCAGCCTGGCCATTTGCCTTACAGAAAACAACATTGTGCATCAGCAGTTCATAACCTAGCTTAAGGTCATGATACTCTTTTAACAGGTATATCCGGTCCAGCTTGGTGGTGTGCTTCAGGGTAATATTTGGGTGTGCTGCATTCAGTACAATCTTTGAAAACCCTGCCGGCTTCTCATTTACATACAGTATGCTGTAAATGTTGGCCGGGTCGCGAAGCTCCGTTCTTACGGCTTCATAATTGTAGCTGCGCGCCATATAATCATTCATGTCTTCTTCAGAACAACTGGCAATATGAGCATCATAAACAGAGACGCGGCCAATTGCCACAATTGCTATATAGTCTTCTTCTGTTGCCCTTTTTATTTCTGTTTTCATTTTGTTGCCTCTGAATATTTTAGCAAAGTTGTATAGTATGGTATAACTAAATTGGTTCCCGGCTCAGTTCCAGCCGAGTACACTAAAAGCCCTCAGCTACACTGAAACTGATTTGCTCCTTGGTTTTTGGGTGTATCAATTCAATATGAGCCGCGTGAAGGTACATCCTCTCTGATGCGGTACCATATATATCGTCGCCCACAATGGGTGCGTTGAGGCCCAGCTCATGAGCTGAATGCACACGCAGCTGGTGCGTGCGCCCGGTGAGTGGCCAGAAATCCACCTTTGTGGTTACTGCATACCTTGTGTTTACTTTCCACTTTGTAACGCTGTTCTTTCCGGTTTCAAAACTAACCAGTTGCCGCGGCCTGTTAAATGGGTCGGCACATAAAGGCAGGTCTATTAACCCTTCCTGCCCCTGTAATACCCCCGAAAGCAATGCTGTATATCGCTTACTTACAGTGCGTTCCAGAAACTGTTTTTGAATGTGCTTGTGCGCCCCTCGCGTCTTAGCTACCACCAGCACGCCCGATGTGTCCATATCCAGCCGGTGCACCATCTGTGGTTCTGTTTGCATCAGCTGTTTCAGCCTGGTGTACACCGAATCCTGCACTTCAATACCCGGCACTGAGCGCAGCCCGGCAGGCTTGTTCACTACTATAATGCAATCATCTTCAAACACTACATCCAGCCCTCCTTCACGGCGGTCGATCTGCAAAAACGGGTTGTCATCTATCTCCATTCCATCGAGCATGTGGGCCAGTATGGGTTTACACTTGCCTGTGCATGCCGGGTAAAACTGCTTATGTTTTCTGATCTCAGACCTGGGCGATGCTCCCCACCAAAACTCCGCCATAGCTAGTGGCCTGTATCCGTTTGCAAATGCGTATTGCAGCAACTTGGGCGTAGCGCATTCACCGGCAGCAGATGGCGGCTGGCCAAAAGCAGTTATGCGGAAGATATCGTACAGGCTTTTGTTCTGGCCCTTAATATTCAGAAATACATACTGCTCAAAAAGCTGCTGCTGTAATGCGGCAGACCGCTCTTTTCGTTCGTTTTTTAAGGCTTCTATACGGGCTTCAAACTCTTCCAGCACTGCGTTTTTTGTATCCAGTACTTCCTTCCACTGCCTTTTGGCATCTTTAAGCCTGAAGTGCCCCTGCAGGCTTTGCTCCACCAGGCCAGCCTCCAGCAGCGCATATTCCTGCTCATTAAGCACGCTTTTTTGCGCGGCCCTTACACTGTCTCGGTTTTCCTTATTGGTTTTTAATTCCTGTTTCAGTTCACTGAGCTCCTGAGCCGCCTGGGCAGTCAGCTGCTCCGTTTCATGTTTTATATGTTGGTAGGCATCACTACCCAGTATATCATCAATCTGATAATTAATAGCATTGATTACCTCCTGTTCCTTCAGAAAGAAACTGTCTTCTACCAGCATATCAAACACTGGCGGAACAAATCTGGGATGGTCGTTGGTGCCAGCCAGTTTGCCCGAGAATGCTGAGAGATACCCTAATTGACCATTCTTATCCTGTACCACCAGCACGCCAAACATCTTACCAATAACAAGGCCTTCCTTGCCGTCATTCAGTCCGAAATTGTGATCCAGATGTGCCTGAGTTTCCAGATACGCCTGCAGTTCACCGGCCGCAATTCTGGTCAGCGGGTGCGGCTCATAATAAAACGGAAATGTAAACCGCTCTGGCAGTGCTATCCCTTTTATAGATTCATCTGTGAAATACGATATCCTGCTGTCGGCGGGCAAGTAAAAAAGTTTAAGCCTCAAAAATACTGCTTCTGGTTTAATTGTCCGGCCAGCACCCTAAGCCTGCTCTGTGGCTACAGCCTCAGCTTTGTATCCGGCACGCTCCACAACTTCCCTTATCTGGTCTGCACTCATATCCCCGGTTTCAACAGTCAGTATTTTAGATGGATTTGCAGTATCTACACTCCAGTTTTGAATGTCACTAACCGCATTCAGACATGGCGTTACAGCAGCTATGCAGCCACCGCAATTTATATTGGTTTTAAACTGATATTTCATAATTACTTTTTGCAAATATCGGAATTGCATGAGTTCTGGCTTTACGTTTAAACGGATAATATGTATATCGTCATTGAGTAACGCTGCCCCGGTATGCCTTACGCCAGCTTTCCTTCTACAAAATACATATGCAGCCTGCCCTTGTTCTTGGCTTCCAGTTCGCCCCGAAAAGTACAGTTGTATTTGTCCTTTACAAGTTCATAAGTCTTCTGCGATATGTTGATCTTTCCTTCGCTTGAATTTTGCTCCATTCTGGCTGCAATATTCACAGCATCGCCCCAAATATCGTACTGAAATTTGTGCCGTCCCACCACACCTGCTACCACCTGGCCAGTATGAATCCCTATTCTTATCCTGAACCTCGGGTCGTTGTTCGCTCTTATGTAGGCTGCTATCTCAAGGGCCGCATTCAGCACATCCTCAGCTTTGGTGGTATTGGCCACCGGCAGGCCGCCTGCACACATATAGGCATCGCCAATGGTTTTGATTTTTTCAACCCCATGCCGCTGCACAATTTCATCAAATACCCTGAAGAAGGTGTCCATTTGCTGCACCAGGCGCTCGGGCGACATCTGCTCTGCTGTATGGGTAAACTCCACAAAATCAGAAAACATTACGGTAACCATCTCATACCGGTGTGTGCTGGCCGATCCTTTGGCCAGCAGCTCATTGGCTGTAACCTCAGGCAATATATTACGCAGCAGGCTTTCAGATTTCTTCTTTTCTTCCTCTATCTGCAGGTTGCGCAGTGCTATTTCCTCATTGCTGTTTTTCAGCTCCACATTGCGCAGCCGGTATATTTCCATATCCCGTTCCTTCATTTCAAGTTTGTGCTGCATAGATGCCTGCTCTGTTGCTTTTTCTGCCAGAAAAAGTTCTTTATTGCGCTGCACCAGCACATCCTCTGCACGCTGTATAGCCACTGTAAGAAAATAAGCCCAGGTGGCCATGAGCCCAAAACAAATGACAATATTTGAATAACGGAATGCACTTAATGCCGATGGGGTGAGTACCGCAAGCGGAGTATGCTCTGCCCACAACGCCTGTAGCATAATGTAGCTGACGGCACACATAGTAACCAATGCCGACTTAAACAACCAGCTGCCATCCTGCAGCAGAAACGGGAATACGGTAATGGCAATAATGATATACTGAAACCCCGTGCCCCAGCCCAAAAAGTACACAGCCAGAGCCTGGTGCACCACAACCTCCAGCATGCCCAGGCCCATAGCCGGTTGGTGTATGCCCCTGCGATTAATAATTATGGCAATAACATGGCAGGCAATACTGCCCAGCTGTATCCACATCATTTGCTGCTGGGCTATAGCCAGAAATATGAACAGCCATATAGAGTGCAGTGCCCAGCCAAGAGTATAGCCAATATTTGAAATGATATAAAAACGGTAGTGGTTAAGGGTAATACACGACGGAATAGTATCAAAATGCCTGAAAATGCGCCGGGCTATCTGCACCGGGGCACTGTTTGCTATTGAGTAGGGGACAGACATTTTAATTTACTATAAACGACTGAAGTTAATATTTCAGCAACGTCAAATGTACATTACTTTGGGTATTTATACGCAATAAGGGAAACGGGCTGGGAGAGGTAGCCTGGTTTGTTTTTCCGTCGCCGGCGTGTCTCGGCTTTTTCTGCGGGACTCGCCGAAATCTTTGTACCGGGGTTGAAGTCTTATACAGATTGTCCCATGTTGTCTTCAGTGCTCCATACATAAAAGATATTTTTGTTGCGCATATGGCTCCGCTTATGCACTTGTAGAGTTCGGCCTCTCCTCACCCGCCATAGCTCAAAACGAAGGAGGGCGACTGCCGAGTTCACGCCTACCATTTAAAAATTACGCTTAAATATGCTGTTTATTCAACTAGATCTCTCCAACTTTTTTCCATCACAGTCCACACCCGTCCCATCATAAGCCGTATATGTCCCGTCATAGAATTTCAATTTTGCAATTTCCTCCATAAAGCTGATATTTACAAAGGGCGCAGGTGGCATGGAGTTTACTTCAATCGCAAAATGGTTGTCAACCAAAATCAGGATTTTCTAACCAAAAGTCTACCAAAATCAGGACGAGACACACCGGCAGGCAGGCGGAAGCAACCGGAAGTAAAACGGAAGTAACCGGAAATTTAAATTGTTAATAATCAATTACTTAATTTTTTGCCGCATTTTTTCTGCAACCGGAAGTCCGGCAAAGTTGAAAGCACCGTCATTTCGAATGCAGCCTCCGGGGCGAAATGAGAAACCCCTGTAGTGCTGCAGTGTTGTTGAATTTATAGTGGCATTGTATTTCATTCAGAAATTCTACTGGCACAAAAGAAAGCAATAGCGAGTAAATTTGTTTAAATCAATCATATATTTGGCTCAGCTTACAAATCTTCATACAATGAGTAAAACCATTAGCCTATTCATCTTTTTGATTATATGCTCAGCTACTGGTTACTGCCAGGGCGATACTGTTTACTACGATCATGACTGGAACAAGGGAACTTTTGATAATGCCGAGTATTACCGGGTAATCCATAAAGAAGGCAGCAGGTTTAAAATAGAAGACTATTATCTGAATAATAACTTACAAATGACCGGTTATTACTCAGACCTGGAAAAAGAAACCAAAGATGGCTACTTTGTTTATTATTATAATCACGGTCATAAAAAATGGCAGGGCAATTTTATTAATGATTTAAGAACCGGGAAATGGGAAGGATTTTATGATACTACCGGCAACATCTGGTACACAGCAAATTACAAAGAGGGTTGGCTGGTAGGGGAATTAGTGAGTTACTACCGTAGTGGCAAAATAAAAATAAAAATAAAAAGAAAAGAACAACACAAATATAACGATACAGCGGTAACTGGAAAAAGCTTTGATGAACAGGGGAATGAAATATCGTTTATGCCATTTTACATTTTTCCAAAGCCTCTATTTGATCTGAAAGATTTCCTGACTCGCGCTTTTCGCTATCCTGAAGTTGCACGGCACAAGAATATCACAGGCAGGATAAATGTAAAATTCTGCGTTAACGAAGACGGAAGTGTATCTGATATTACGCTCTTAAATCGATTAGGAGGAGGATGTGATCAGGAAGCATACAAAGTAATATCGTGGATGCCGAAATGGAGCCCTGCAATATTTGACGATTGCAAAGTCAAAGAGTATTTGACCCAGCCAATAGTTTTTAGGCTAGAGTAAATTACTCAGAGTCATTCGCCTTTGTCTGTGTTTTTCTTGACCAACCAAGTACAGGCAAAGCTCAAAAATACACCCTAAAATGACCGTTAAACAAAATACCAATAACCTACCTCCCCAAACCCCCATTTCCCAATTCCTAACCCCTAATTCCAAATCCCCAACTACTAATTCGGCGTGTCCCTATAGTCTCTTCTGCGGGTAAGTTTCAGGTCTTGTAAGATTGATGATTTTACGTTGAGCGTAAAATTGAAGCTTTTGCGCGGGCCGAAAGGAAACGTCTGGAAGTGCATTTGCCAGCAGTGCAGGTCGCGGTACACATCAATTGACGATAGGGTTACCTGATGTATATCGAGGTTATAGCCTGTATTTACGGTCAGTTTCCAGCGCTCAGTAAGCTGCAGCTCTCCTGCCAGTGTAAAGCTATGGTTCAGCACCATAGTATCGCGCTTTGATGAGGCGTTGTACGTCTGGCTCAATGTAAGCGAATAGCTGAAGTTAAAGCTCCACGGAATGTTGAAATCTACATAGTCGTTGTAGCCGGCATTGCGCATAATGCGGCCGTATTCGGCACTGGTGGTTGGGTTCTTAGCCCCGCCCTTGGGTTTTGAGTGGAAATTGGTACCCAGCGACAGTGAGGCATTTTTGAATCGTGCCAGCCCAAATCCTTTTTCATTCATGGTCTGCGGCAGGCGGCGGCCATAGTCGTAGTCAAATGCATATGGGTCAAAAGCTGCAGATGAACTGATGTTGATCTTATCCAGCACATTGGTGCGGAAATTCAGCCCAATACTGCTCCACTGGAACGAGTCTACAGCCAGGTTGTAAGCCACATTGGCACCAAGGGCATCTATAAGGGTAATGTTTTTAAAGCCCGTAACAGTGTCTTTTGATGAGCGGACTTTTATTTGCAGGTTATTGCTCACACCAAAAGACACCTGGCCGGCTTTGCCATTCGGTGGCACACCCACCACTGAATTGGGGTAGGGCGAAAGGTAGGTAGCTGTAAATGGGTTGGTGGAGGAATCGAGGTGTGCGCGGTAGTAATAGTTGAAGGGCGAAGCACCAAAATCCGGATGGTACAGGAAACCCACCGCAGGCGTAAGCACATGCCTTATACCGCGCAGGCTGCCCTTCTTGAACAGCTTCATACCGTATATGCGGGTTGAGAAGTTAACACCGGCATTGAAATCGCGAGCAGTATAAAACCCATTAGAAACCTGGCTGTCCACCTTGCCATCGGCGGCGTTCCAGCCCTGGTAAATTTTGTTGGTAAGCCAGTATTCATTGTAGTTCACACTGAACGACATATTTACATACCGCAGCACGGTATACGATGCGCTGATGGGTATAGAATGGTGTATGCCAAACTGAAACTTATCGAAAGAAAGTTTGCTGAGGTCAAAAGTGCTGTCGTAGAAAACAGTACGGTTCAGCAGGTCCAGGTTGTAGCTGGATGTAATCTTGTCATACCACCTGGGGGTTATCCTGCGCTTGCTTTGCAGCGGGTTAAACTGGGTAATATGAAAATTCACAGCAGGCAGGGTTACATTGATCTGCTTGGTTTGTGTGTTCTGGCTGTGCAGGGCACTCACCGTAAGCCCCAGCGGCTTGCCTTGCCAGTTCTTGGCATAACTGATATTGGATGAATATTGGTTGTTAAGGATTTTATTGGGGTCGTAGCTGTTGTTGGAATAGAAAGATGATGACCCGGCCTCAACCGATGCGTTAAAACTCTGGCCAGGTATAGCCTTGCCGTCTGAGTTGTGGGTCCAGTTGATCATGAAATCCTTAGTGATAGAGGCTCCCGGCTCAAAGTCTTCACCTGTCTTGTTGTAGGCATACGAAAACCTGAGCGCCCCCTTGTAGCGGTAAATGCTGTTGTAGTCGGTCATGCCGCTGAGTGCATAGCTGCCCTTGGTATAGATGTTGGCTTGAGCCAGCAGGTCCATTTTATCGTTAAGGTATACGTAGTAGCCACCATTCAGCAACCCCAGCCCACGGGCTGCCTCTACTGTATAGGTAGGCAGCACAAATCCCGATTTCTGGGTTTGTGATACCGGGAAAATACCAAATGGCAGGTAGAGTGGGGTAGGTACGCCCTCTATTGATATGTTACACGATCCTGATACTATTACTTTGCCTGGAATGACCTTGATCTTCCGGGCATTGATACCAAAGTGAGGGGTATCAAGGGCGCAGGTGGTATATACGCTGTGGTACCCGTATATAGACTGATCGGGGTTGCGCTTCACCTGCTCGCTGAATACATAGCCTTCGCCGTACTGCGAATGAACATTCCTTACAATAGCCCGCTTGCTCTTAAAATTATACTGCATGGAATCGTAAGTGAATTTCTCAGATCCCTGCTTGAAAGTCTGCTTCTCTCCGGCCGAATCTGTATGCCCGGCATATGGGGCCGCAGTGATGATGCTTGTAGCTTGCTCGTAAGTAACCTGCCCTGCGTCCAGCTGCACGTCCTGATAATTTACGCGGGCATTCTTATACAGGTAAAAGAGGTTGTGCTCCATGTCCATTACAGCTGAGTCGAGTGCAGTTGCTGTGATCACAGCATCGAGTGCATCTTTGGATATGGTGATGCCCATAGACTCCTCCAGCTGCCTGCGGTGGGTGGTATCTGAAACTGTAGCCACTGGGCCCTTTTTCAGGCTGTCTTTACCAAAAGAATCCAGGCCAATAGTTATCGTGTCGGCACCTTTTTTCAGGCTGTCATTCTGTATACCTGAGGATGTAATTTGCAACGGTTTTTCAGCCTGGCAATATCCTTTATTTGTTATAAAGAATATAAAAATGATTGCCATACAGTAAGTAAAGCAACGAAAGGATGGAAATTTTGAAATAAATTTACCGCTCAGGCTCATGAACGTAGCAAAAATACTTAATTGGCAGCGTTTTTACAGTCTGTATATTTAATCTTTTGTGAAACATAATTATGCGTTCAAAGATCATTCTCGTCATACTGATGCTTTTTGCTTCTCCCGCTCTGGTATCAGCAAAAGGGAAAAAAATAAACAAGATAGTAATTGATGCAGGCCACGGAGGTAAAGATGTAGGTGCAAGAGGGGCTATATCAATGGAGAAAGACATTACACTAGCTGTATCGCTGAAACTAGGTAAGATATTCGCCGATAGTATAAAGGATGTGCAAGTGATTTACACCCGCACAACTGATTCTTACCCCTCATTGGTAGACAGGCATGAAATAGCCAATCAGGCAAGTGCCGACCTGTTTATTGCCGTGCATGTTAACTCCACGCCATTCACATACACAAGGGTGCTGGAAGGGTATAAGACGGTAAAGAAACACCATAAGACAGTTAAACAACCGATTTACCGGCAGGTAAAGCATCATGAAACCAAGCGGAGCGGGGTGGAAACCTATGTGCTGGCATTAAGAAGGAACTACCAAAAAGAGAAATCAATAGGGGAGTACAGCGAGAATGTCACTAATGAATCGGGCCTGCTGGATGAAAACGACCCACAAACTGCTATCATTATTGCACAATACTCACAAGTGTTTCTGGCAAAAAGTGTCTCTTTAGGAAGCAAGATACAGGAGCAGTTTGCTCTGCAAAACAGGCCTGACCTCGGTGTAAAACAGCTTCCGCTGGAAGTACTTGCAGGAAGTGCAATGCCGGGCGTGCTCGTAGAAATTGGCTTTATTACCAATATTGAAGAGGAGGCTTACCTTAATTCAGAGAGAGGGCAGTTTGAAGTGGCACTGGCAATTTTTAAAGGAATCAGAAGCTATAAGGCAGATGTAGAAAAATAGCATTAAAAAATATTTTTTGAATTTTATAGTTTAGTGCGGCTTATGGAATATATTTATACCTGTAAATAACTGCCCGTTGCGAATGCAGCAGGCTGGAGTACGGTTTTTAATTGTACTTTTATGATTATTTTTTACTTTTATGCTCATTAAAACTTCGAAACGATAATGAAGATGTCTTTGAAAAAAATTCTGGTTACTGCATTGGGTACTTTGTCTGTTGCGCTTTCTTTTACTTATGTTTCATGCAATCCGGATAAGTGTAAGACAATAGTTTGTGCCCATAATGGAGTGTGCGATAGAGGTATTTGCACCTGCCCGTCGGGTTACGAAGGTTCTAATTGTGAAACAGTTTCTCGTGACAAGTTTATTGGGGCATGGGCAGTTTATGAAAAAGGGTCTATTACTAATGCGGCTCAGTATCCGGTAAGTATTGAAAAGGTAAACAAAATCACGGATGTAATCATAAAGAATTTTTACAATTACTTCCAGAGTCCCATCAAAGCCTACGTAATTGCCGACACAATTTATATCCCCAACCAGCAGCTGGAAGGCTATGTTGTATTTGGGCAGGGTTATATTTCTTCCAACAGCACTTACGGGCAGTATGGTTCAATTTCAATGAGGTACGAAGTTATTGACACTGCTACCAATGTTCCTAATGACTTTGGATATTACCTGCCAGATGGTAGTGACCCATCAGCTTGGAACAAGTAAATCACTTTTGTGGAAATTAATAATATCAGTGCCCCCGAACCGGGGGCATTTTCTATTTTGCCTACCGTTTTCCCAAATACGCGCTGAGGATGCAATTTGTCTTATACCTTTATATATATCCTAAACGAAATACCTATGCTGAAAACTGATTTTCTGGTTATTGGTTCGGGGATAGCAGGATTAACATTCGCTATCAAAACTGCTCGCCGTTTCCCTGATAAAACAATAACCATTCTTACGAAGGCAACAACTGATGAAACCAATACAAAGTATGCTCAGGGAGGTATTGCAGTAGTAAATGATATAGCCAACGACAGCTATAAAAAGCACATAGAAGATACTCTTATAGCCGGAGACGGGCTATGCAATGAAAAGATAGTAGAGATAGTAATAAAGGAAGGCCCGCAAAGAGTAAATGAAATAATAGACTGGGGTGCTAACTTTGATAAAGACAAGTCCGGAAGTTATTTGCTGGGCAAGGAAGGGGGGCATTCAGAGTCCAGGATACTGCATCACAAAGACGTTACTGGATTTGAAATAGAACGTGCACTCGTAGAAGAATCGAAACATTACAGTAATATTAAGATTTACAATCACTGGTTTGTACTTGATATTATTACCCAGCACCATCTGGGGTACCTGGTAACAAAATCAACTCCGGATATTACGTGTTACGGCGTTTATGCACTAAACCTGGAGAACAACAATATTGAGAAACTTCTGGCCAAGTGTACGCTGATGGCATCGGGTGGTGCAGGGCAGGCTTACCGCACTACCACCAAT
>OMJB01000026.1 GCA_900299255.1 Sphingobacteriales bacterium | reverse complement strand
TGGGTGTGAAGTCGGGAGAGGGCTTCTATAAGTATACTCCGGGAAGCAAAGACCTCGTTGTCAGCGAGCGCTTCACCAGCAGAAAGTAATTTAATATTCAAATTGTCTTTTCAGGGCAGGCGCTTAGCCTGCCCTGACTTATTTAACATACTACAGGGGTGTATCATAAATCCGTAGGTTACAAAAAAACGTAAATTTACATCATGGAGCAACTTGTCATCGCATCAAACAATGCAGGTAAGATCCGCGAAATCAGGGAACTGGTAGAAGGAGTGGAGTTGTTGTCATTGCGGGACATTGGGTTTACTGAAGAAATTGCCGAACCATTTTTTACATTCGAAGAAAATGCGCTGGCAAAGGCTTCGGCAATACATCAATTCTCCGGAAGGAACGTATTTGCCGATGACAGCGGCCTTTGTGTGATTGCATTGAATGGTAAGCCGGGCGTGGACAGTGCACACTACTGCGGTGAACGTGACGATGAGAAAAACCTGCAAAAGGTATTGAGTGAACTCAGTGGAGCCGAAGACAGGTCTGCGTTTTATAAAGCAGTAATCTGCCTGATATGGAATAATGAAGTTTATTATTTTGAAGGGATTTGCCGAGGCCGCATCATCAGCGAGAAAAGAGGTGAAGGCGGCTTTGGCTATGACCCGGTTTTTGTACCAGATGGTTTTGAACAGACATTTGCCGAACTACCGCTGGGTATCAAAAATCAAATCAGCCACCGGGGAAAAGCTGTGATGAAAATGGTTGAATTTCTTAAACAACAATTGCGGTGTTAACACCACTGTATTATCCTGAGTGGGTTACAAATAGTTATGAAATTTTCGATAGGGGACAAGGTTTTACTGAAGCAAACCAACGAAGAGGGCTATGTAACTGGTTATATCAATGACCTGATGCTGGAGGTGGAGGCCGGCGGTGTTTCGTTCCCTATTCATATTGACGACATTGACCATCCCTATCTTAAATGGTTTACCGACAAAACAAAAAAGAAAAAGCAGCCTTTGCCGGGCGAACTGCCGACGGAGAAAATAAGTGAGCGGAAACAAAGGTTGGCAAAGGGTGTTTATCTATCGTTCCTGCCTGTATATATATACGACGGTTTTGAAGAAGTAGTAGAGCAGCTCAAAGTTTATCTGCTCAATGAACTGCCAGTTTTGGTGAATTATACGTATGATGTAAAGTATGCGATGAAAAGCGAGTTCAGGCATACAGGCACCCTGCATGCGTTTGGAAATGTATATCTGCACAGTATCAGCTATGCCGGCATGAATGATCAGCCACGATTCAATTGGGAGTTAACCGATCCGGCAAATACTAATATGGGTACTGCTACAGGTGTAATACGGATTAAGCCTGCGAAATTGTTCGAGCATATCAGCCAGCTGCAGGCAAGTGGGGAGCCGTCATTCAGTTATTTGCTGATTAGTGAATTTGCTCCGAAGAAAAAGGCGGAATTCATAGAACAGTATGAGCCACCTAAACCCAGGGCAGAGCCTTTGATTACACAACGCACCATAGAGCAGCCAAAGTTCGAACTGGACCTACACATAGAGGCGCTGGTAGAAAACAAAAAGTGGCTTTCGAATGCGGATATTGTGCATTTACAGCTGGAAACACTGCGCCATTACTTACAGCTGGCAATAGTACACCGGCAGGAGCGCATGATTATTATACACGGGCTAGGGAAGGGAAAACTTAGAGAAGAAGTACACAAGATTCTGAAGCAGATGCCTGAAATAAGCCGCTTTAAAAACGAATGGAGCGGCAGGTATGGATTTGGTGCCACTGAGGTGTGGTTCAGGCACCATTAGAAAGTTGTTTTTGAACCTTCAGTTAGGGATGTCCGGTATCAAAATAAAACAAGTTGTATTAATTAATTATCCGTACATTCGCACGGAATTTTTTTTATGATCAGAAGAATTTTATCGGGCTTTCTGGTGATTGGTGCCCTGGGCAGTGCTTCAGCTAAAGTGGTGGATGTTAATACTGCAAAAATTGTTGGTATTAATTATTGCAAATCTATGGGAATGAATGCACTCCCTTCGGATTTTTCGCTGGTTTACAGTGCAGTTTCTCAGTTGAATGGTGGTTCAGTTACTGACTTTTATGTTTTTAATAAAGTGGGTGGGGGATTTGTAATAGTTTCAGGTGATGACAAAGTAAGGCCGGTTCTGGGCTGGTCTGATGGGTCATCATTTCAGCCCAATATACCTGCCAGTATCGCTGCATGGCTGCAGACTTATACTGACCAGATCAATTACGCTGTTAAGAACAATATAACGCCTTCACAATCTGTTACTGACAACTGGGCTATACTGAAAAGCAACAGCAAGCCTTCTGTAGCCTCTAAAACCACCGCTGGTGGTGTTGTTGCACCGCTGGTGCATACCCGTTGGGGACAGGATCCGTTTTATAACGACTATTGCCCTTACGATGCAAGCGCATCACAGTATACACTGAGCGGCTGTGTGGCTACTGCGATGGCCCAGTTGATGAAGTACTGGAACTGGCCACGCAGAGGTACTGGCAGCCATTCGTATGGATCTAGCTATGGGGTGCTATCAGTTGATTTCGGCAGTAGGGTATACCACTGGGATTCGATGCCCGTGGCTGTATTTGTGCATAACAATGCTGTGGCAACGCTTATGTCTGATGCCGGAATCAGCGTAGATATGTGGTATGGCGTAACAGGAAGTGGCGCTCAGGTGCTGGGTGGCGGCGATTGTACTGAGACTGCTTTTAAAGAATATTTCAGTTACAAACCTACGTTGCACAGTGAATACCGCGATGCTCAATCTGACACAGATTGGGTACACTTGCTTAAATCGGAGATTGACGCAAAACGCCCGGTTATTTACACCGGCTATGGCACAGCAGGCGGACACTGTTTTCTGGCTGATGGTTACAAAGAAGATAATTTCATTCACTTCAACTGGGGCTGGGGTTATACCTGGGATGGATTTTATGTTGTGGAGCACCTGACACCAGGTGGTACTGATTTTACCAGTAATCAAGGTATTTTAGTGGGTGTTGAACCGGATAGTTCTGTAGTAGCTGCTGTGCATAATGTTACTTCTGCCGGGAGTGTAACAATCTATCCTAACCCTGCAACAGATAAGATTTTCATAGGCCTGCAGGGTACTAAAGCTAGTTCAGTCCGCATTATTGATCTTTCAGGCAGAGAAATAACTACAGTTGCTGTAAAAGCCAATGCGACAGTTGTTGAAATTCCGGTTGTAGATCTTACTAACGGTATTTATTTCGCTGAAATAAACGCTGCCTCAGGAACTATTACTAAGAAAGTTGTAGTTGCAAAATAAGTTCCGAACTGATTTTAAGTATTTAAAAGCGCCGAAAGGCGCTTTTTTTTGCGGGATACCTCAACCACAAAGAGTGTATTGAATTATGGAATGGGTCTGTCCACCCCACAATAATATCGTTAAATAAGTGAAACAGGCACCATTAGGAAGCGCCATGAAATATTATTTGTGTAATAGGGTAATTGCCGTTATTTTCAGCACTAATCCCACCGATGATGTTAGAAGCGGCTGCAAAAGAATAGCTTACGAAATAGTTGATTTTCTGAAAGCCCTACTGTACCATGTTTTTAAAATCAAAAATACAATTGTGCGTTTTTTGAGGCCGTTTCAACAATAATAGTTTTTGGTATCAATTGTTTTCAATTTATGGTAACGGAGGCAATGAAGGAAATCGTTAGTAAAAATCGGTGGCATGATAAGCGTTAGAAGCGAGGCTTCATTGCGACTATATGCGATAAAGGTTGGGTGCCGGGTTAATAAGCCGAAAAAATATAAGCCTCAGTAACATTGTTATTAACAGTAAAGAAATTCAATTCAGATACGAGGCATGCTGAAAAAATAATCCCCTGGGCAGTGGCCGGGGGATTATTTACTACTTTAGCAGAAGTATTGATTATTTGCCTATAACAAAATGGAAAGTTTCGCTGCCTGTTTCAGTGTTTACACGAAGCAGATACGAACCTGAAGGAACGCCATCCAGCAGTATCTGAGCTTTCAGGGCACCATTTGCAGGTGTTGTTTTGCCTTTGTAAACTACCTGCCCAAGCATATTGCTTACTTCCATGTTTACTTCATTGTTTGAATTGCCAGCAAGTTGCCCGCTCAAAGTAAATTCACCCGTGTTGGGGTTAGGGAACAACGACAAAGAATTGTTGCCAGCCGACAATGGCTTCACATCGAGCAGATTATAAATCACAATGGTGTTGCTGTGGCCAGTTGCAGAAGCTGTTATCAGGCAAGGAGGATTACCAATGACATCACATGAAACAGTACTTGTAGTATAGAATGGTGCGGCAAAAGAAGAGTTAGTAGCTCCAGGTATTGCTGAGCCATCTATAAACCACTGATACTGTGGATTTGTGCCTCCCCACGTTACATTTGCAAAGAAAGTTACAATCTGGCCAATGTATGGTATAGCACTTGGCCCCGCCGTAGTAATAGTCACTACAGGTGATTTATCAACAGGATAAACATCCAGGTAGAACGTATCCGCAACAGAATCATGCAGCGCGCAGATGTTATGTGGATACATGAAACACTCAATAACATCGCCATGAATCGGTATATACCTCAATGTATCAGATGTTGCACCCGGCAGTACACGGCTGAACTTTTTCCAGACAAAAGTTGGAGACCCTCCGTTCACAGTTATTGCATAGAAAGCTGCACGTGTCCCTTCGCATATAATACCTCCCGGCGAATCAATTATTGAAACACCGCCTGGAAGCAATGGGTCTACGGTAAAAGGCTTAACAGCATAACAGCCATTGGGCAGCGTATAAGAAATGACTGCTGGCCCGGCTGAGATACCGGTAACCAGGCCTGTATTGTACACCACAGTTGCAATTGCCAGGTTTGTACTGCTCCAAACACCTGTTGTATCGGTTATTGTAAGTGTAGATGTGGCACCCTGGCATACGTGATTTACGCCTGCAATTGTATCAGGCCCAAGGCTTACATTTACTACCGTTGATACAAAACAACCGGTAGGGAATGTGTAGTAAATTGTACCGGTGATCCCAACTGTTGAGCTGGTTACAACTCCACCAGGGGTTACAAATATTGATGGATTGCCACTTGACCATGACCCACCCGGCGTTGAGCTAGACAGCGTTGTAGGGAATCCCGAACAAACAGCGGTAGAGCCGGTGATAATACCCGGAATGGGGTTTACCGTAATCGTGTGCGATACAGCAGGGCAACCAGGTGTAGCATAGGAGATTACAGCTGTGCCAGGGCCCATGCCTGTAATTACTTCAGATGTCGGTACAACGGTAGTGCCGCAAGTAGCAATAGCAGATGAACTGCTGGACCATGTGCCACCTGTTACAAGTTCACCGAGTATTATGGCATTGTTCACACACACCTGCGTAGGCCCTGTAATAGGCTGAGGAGGCGTTGTGACAACCATAAAAGTTAAGCTGGAACAACCTGTTGGCAATGTGTAGATGATATTTGCAGCACCAGAGAAACCAACGCCTGTACACACGCCGGATGTAGAGTTAACCGTTATTTGTGAAGGCACATTGCTCGACCACGTACCACCCGCGGGAGTAGCTGTAACTGTTGTTGTTAAACCATGGCAAATCTGCGCAGGGCCTGATATGGCACCTGGTAATGGATTAACAGTGAATGTCATAGTAAGAGAACATCCCAGAGCTGTATAAGCAATAGTAGTTGTTCCGGCTCCGGTAGGAGTGACAATTCCGCTCGATGAACCGATGTTGGCAACAGACGTGTTAGTACTGCTCCAGATACCGCCGGGCGGAGAACTGTTTAAAGTAACAGAAAGCGTCGGGTCGTTGCATATCGTGTTAGGGCCGGTAATAGGCGAAGGCCCGAAATTCACTGTAACTGTCTTTGAAGCAGACGCTGTGCCGCATAAGCGAGTTACAGTATAAGTAAACGTTACTACTCCAGGCGCAACACCTGTAGCAACGCCGGTACCCGCAACTATTGTAGCAACTGTTGGGTCTGATGTTGACCATACGCCACCTGGTGATCCGGTAGGATCTGTATAAGTTGAAGTACCAGATACACATAAAGTGGGTGACCCTACTACTGCACCACCTGTTGGAACTGTGCAAGGAACAGTAATAGATGCAAAGCCATCACTCAGGCAGTTTGCGCCTTGAGTATGAGTTACAGCAGAAGTTCCGGTACCTGCATAATTAGAACCGCCGCCACCGCCGCCTGCGTCACCGCCGCCGCCACCATAATAGCCACCGCCACCACCGCCACCGTCAGTGAAAAAATATCCAGACCCATCACCACCTACCAGTATACCTCCGGCAAGGCCTCCTCCTAACGAACCTGCACCACCTACAGCCATTGTTGCTCCGCCACCACAGGTCAGTGCACTATAGGCACCGCAATCCCAGCCACCTGCTGCGGCTCCGGCTCCACCGCCATCACCGCCATTTTCAGTTCCACAATACCCGTCACCGCCGCCGCCGCCGCCGCCAGCTGCTACAACACGATTGGCAAGCGCTGTGCCGCCTGTTCTGATATCAGTTGCTCCGCCGCCGCCGCCGCCGCCAGTGTAAAATAAAGTTACACCTCCCATACCACCCGAAGTAAAAGCTCCTGTTGTGCCTCCCGCTCCAGGTCCGAATGTTGATCCATCGCTACCCCGTCCACCAACATAAACATTCAATACCTGGCCTGGTGTTACCGCCAGTGTGCATTGCACACGGCCACCGCATCCTCCTGGGCTGGAATATGCACCTGCTCCGCCCGATGCACCTTTAATATCTACTAAAACACTGGTAACACCTGGTGGTACAGTGTATGTTTGCAAACCGCCTGTATAACCAAAAGTTGTTGTCTGGGCAGTGGCACCACAATTTAACAGCAACAGCAAAAAGGCAAAAAGTAAAATTCTATTTTTCATCTAAAATCGTTTAAAAGTATCACTTCAATTTACTTAATTTAATTGCAACGAATTACCAAAAAAAAATAATCTCCCAGCTGCGATTGCAGGAGATAATTTTTTTTTAATTATCCAACCTTACAAAAATAATGTTTTTCAGGCATAAAAAGACAAATTTTTGTACACGATATTTCCACAAAATGCTTGAAATTTAATTACTAACTTGCAATTAATAAATTAAAAATTAGACTGAATACAATCAATCGGTTGGGGATTCGCCGGTAGTTTAAGCAGCCACTTTTATGCAACATGTATCTGATGGTTTTATTCCACCTTCCGGGCGGGTATATATCCGTTTCAAAAGCTATTGGGGTAATTGCAGTATATTTACGCAAAATGTTTTTCAGCAACATGCGAAGCTTAATTATTTATTTATTTATTTTTAATTTCATTTCAACAAGCATTTTTTCGCAGGTTTTTCCCAGGGAGCATGACACTCTTTGCTACAGGATTGTAGGCTTTACTTTTCCTGAGCACCCTAAAGCCTCCGGTTATTTGGTAGAGATAGCATCAGGGACATTTGA
The DNA here is from genome assembly GCA_900299255.1 of Sphingobacteriales bacterium. Lineage (GTDB taxonomy): Bacteria > Bacteroidota > Bacteroidia > Chitinophagales > Chitinophagaceae > Nemorincola. The sequence continues at coordinate 1,550 of OMJB01000026.1, read as the reverse complement.
TTCGCCCGATTCTTTTAAAAAATGTATAATAAAAACAGTTCAAACTAATTCAGGCAGGGTAATTGCAGAATTGCCTGCATTTGGTTCGCCTTATACCTGGCGGGTAAATGCTGTACACAATGGCAAAAAGGTAACCTCTGGCCCGATGTATCATTTTACCATTGGCAGTTCGTTGTATGTTGATACAAACCAAGTTCGGGTGAGGGTCACTGCTGCGGGGCAAAAGTATCAGGACGGGTATTTTTTCATGGACGGGAGCAGGGCCATGTACAACATGCGTGGAGAGCCTGTGTGGTTTATGCCTGAACTGAGAGGGGCATTGAGAGGCAATTCAATGATCCGGGATTTGAAGTTATCGCCCAAAGGTACCATTACTTTTTTGGCAGAGGGAGATGCATACGAGGTGAGCTACGGTGGCAATCTGCTGTGGAAAGGGAACGGTGGAAAGAAGCAGAATACAGACAGCATGGAAGGGTATCACCATGAACTCACCAGGCTAAGCAACGGGCACTATATGGTTCTTGGATTTGAAGCAATGGTGCGCAGCAGGGCACGGATACGCGATAGTTCTATGAAGCAGGTGCGCAGAGATACTGCTGCTATGAAAGCCGGTGCTATGCAGCGAAAGGCCAGGTATGGTACCATAAATGAGTATGACGAGGCAAATAATCTTGTCTGGTCATGGAATGCAGGAAAGTATTTTGAAACGCAGGACATGAGTGTATACAACCGTCTCAATGGGATTCCTGAATATGATGTCCACGAGAATTCTTTTTATTTTGATGAGGAACACAAAGTGATTTATGTTGGGTTCAGAAACGTAAGCCAGGTACTTAAGGTAAGCTATCCGTCTGGAGAAGTACTACAGGCCTACGGAAAAATTACTTCAGATAACTCAATCAGCCAGAACTTATTTTGCGGGCAGCATAGTTGCAGGCGTTCTGCCGATGGTTTGCTATATTTGTTTAACAATGGCTGTAGCATTACTGCCGCACCAAGGGTTACAATGCTGAAAGAACCTGTTGCAGAAAGAGATACGCTGGCAAAGGTATGGGAGTTTGAATGCCCGGTGGCCCCTTTTAAAAATTTACCTCAGGCAATGCCCAACCGGAGAGTTCTATTTTCATCAGGTGGCAGTGTCAGCGAGCTGCCGGATGGGGCTTTTCTTGTGTCAACCTGCAGCCCGTACAGTATGGTATTCATTGTAAACCGCAATAAAGAGATTTTGTGGAGCTGTGAACCGGAGAAATGGAATATTGCCAAAAGCGAATGGGTACCCTTGCAGCAGTACCGTACCAGCATGATTGATGGCCCTGATGATTTGGCCAAACTTATATGGAACAATATCGGAAAATAGCATTTTAGCCGTTTTTACGTGACCCGATAATAGCCGCCAGCCTCATTTTTCTGTTTTTTACCACTTTTATGGGTAAATGTTTTGTTTGGTAGCCAAATCATCCCTATCTTTGCGCTCCCAAAAAGAAAAACGGTGTTGAGTACTGGCGGGTAAAAGAGTTCTTTAAAAATGTTGGGTACCGGAGACGGAAAAT
>OMJB01000025.1 GCA_900299255.1 Sphingobacteriales bacterium | reverse complement strand
GTAAAAAAACCGGGAGTAACTGGTGTCAGAAAAATAGCGCTGTCCCGCGGCATCATTCCCATTTACAGTGTAGATGCCAGCCTGATGGTGGACGACAACACCGGATACATAAAAATCAACAGATTCAGTGCTACAACTTATGATGAATGCACCGCAGCACTGAAAAAACTTAAAGGGAAAGGCGCAAAACAGATTATTCTCGACCTCCGCGATAATCCTGGCGGTTATATTGATGCAGCTACAAGCATAGCAGATGAATTCCTCGACAGCTCTAAGTTGATTGTATTTACCAGGGGAACGCACTCTGCAAGAAAGGAATACAAAGCAAGTGTGAAAGGGCTTTTTGAAAATGGCAGGCTCGCAGTACTGGTCAATGAAAGCTCCGCATCAGCAAGCGAAATTCTGGCTGGCGCCATTCAGGACTGGGACAGAGGCATTATTGTGGGCAGGCGCACATTTGGAAAAGGCCTTGTGCAGGAACAATATGACCTGCCCGATGGCGCTGCAATCAGGCTCACAATTGCAAAATACTATACACCTTCCGGCCGCTGTATTCAGCGGTCATTTGCCAACGGCAGGGAAGCGTACCAGGAGGACTATGAAAAACGTTTCGATGCGGATGCACTCACGGCAAACGATTCATCAGCCGCCGACACATCCGTATTTTACACGGCCAGCCACCGTATAGTATACAGCGGTGGCGGCATTAAGCCTGATGTGTACGTACCTTACGATACTTCATTCCTCTCAGTGGCTTTACTGAAAATGGTCTACAGCGAAGAACTGAAAACTGCCATTTGGGACTACTTTATTCACAACAAACAAAAACTCGGTTACAAAAGCATTACCGACTACAACCAATCTTTCAATGCTCAGGAACAGGTGGCCGGTAGCTATCTGGCCATGCTCTCACCCGATGTCAAAAAGAATGTACTGAAAGAGCTATCTAAACCCGCAAACGGAGATTTCTTCAACACTCAGATAAAAGCCCAGCTGGCAAGGTTTTTGTTCAGAGACAACGGTTATTATACGATCAGCATAAAAAAAGATGAAGTAGTGAACAAAGCGCTCGATGCACTGAACAGCGACCACTACTTAAAGCTCATAAGAGGGAAGTAAATGCAGCCATTCAATTTGCTCACTCTGACTGGCATCTGCGCAGTATGTCTGGTGCCCATTTGTAAGCAGCCAGTAATCTGATCGGATAGTGCGCTGATAGTTGAGCAGCTGATGTAGCGTTGTTTCAGTAATTTCCACTTCAGGGGCTTTGCACTCAGCCAGCAGCCATGGCTCATGGTTTCTGTTATACACAACTATATCATACCTTTTCTTCATAGCCCCTACACTGATTGTTTTCTCTACTGCAATCAATGCTGCCGGATAATGCAATACGCTGATCAAATACTGTAGCACAAATTGCCGCACATGTTCCTCCGGAGTAAGCACAAGCCACTTTTTCCTGATTGGATCAAAGATGAGGTTCCTGTCCCCGTCTCTTCTAAGCGTCAGCTTGCATTTTGAAAAATCCAGATCAATCATTCATTCAAAAATAGAAAGTAAAAGCATAATCAAGCACCTGAATTTTGCAGCAGACAGATACCTCATAATTTCTTATCTTTAGTTAATGAAGACAAAGCAGGAAATAGTCGAAAACTGGCTGCCAAGATATACAGGCCTGAGCCTTAAAGATTTTGGGCAGTATATCCTTCTATGCAATTTCAGCAACTATGTTTCGCATTTTGCAAAAACGCACAATGTACCTGTTGTAGGGCTTGATAACCCGATGCAGTGCGCCACAGCCGATAATATTACAATTATCAACTTCGGTATGGGCAGCCCCGGCGCTGCCACAACTATGGATCTGCTTTCTGCCATCAGCCCAAAAGCTGTTTTGTTCCTGGGCAAATGCGGCGGGCTCAAAAAGAAAAATAACGTCGGCGACCTGATATTACCCATAGCAGCAATTCGCGGCGATGGCACCAGCAACGACTACTTTCCGCCCGAGGTACCTGCCCTGCCTTCATTCGCCCTGCAAAAAGCCATCTCAACCACTATCCGCGACCTTTCATTGGACTATTGGACTGGCACAGTCTACACCACCAACAGGCGGGTCTGGGAGCATGACGAAGCTTTTAAAGAATACCTGCGTAAAATCAGGGCTATGGCAATAGACATGGAAACGGCAACCATATTCAGTACAGGTTTTTTCAACGAGATTCCTACCGGGGCTCTGTTACTGGTATCTGACCAGCCTATGGTACCTGAGGGGGTTAAAACCGCTGTTAGCGATTCAATGGTCACGAAAAATTTTCTGGAAACACATCTGCAGATAGGCATTGAGTCACTGAAACAGCTCATCAACGACGGACAAACGGTAAAACACCTGAGGTTTTAGTTTCCCTTACTTTTCTAAAATTACCGGCTTACCACTGCATTTCAATTTAGAGTAATTTTGGCTGGCAATTAAACTACTTACAGCAACCATGCACAGGATTTTTCTCGCATTTATATTTTCGCTCATTTGCTTTTCCTCATGCAAAAAAAAGCCCGAGGATGTAATGGCTAATATTAAAAAGAAATACCACGAGATTAACGAAAAACAAAAAGACCTGAAGGCAAAGCAGGTGGACGATATTACCAATGCCGGGGGCGGATCCATAACCGGGTACTACAAAGACGAAGAAGTGAAAAAGATTGTTGCTGAGCATTTCAGTGATACCTGCCGCACTTTCACCGAATGTTATTTTGATGAGGGGATGCTGATACTTATCATAGAACAGAATTTTATCTACAACTGCCGTGCATCTCAAACCGAGGAATGGGCAAAAGCGCACAACGACACAGTTTGGTATGACGATAAAAAGACCCGGCTGGAGGTAAACAAATTTTATTTCAATGAAAACAAACTGATTAAGTGGCTCAACCCCGCTGGTTCAGAAATCAAAGAGAAAACACCCCGGTTCATAGACAAAGAATCAGAACTGTGGGCGCAAACCATCATTCTGATGAAACAGCTTAAAGAACAATAAGCCCCCTTGCCGTTGATATGGCCATTAACCGGTTATTTCCCAATTAAATCCTGAATATTCACCTAAATTCCCTCTTAATACAGTATACTTTGTTTGGGTATTTTGTTTAATTGCGGTACTTTTGCAACGGTTTTCAATCATACTTATTTTATTAATATAATATGTCGGGGCAACTTAAAGAAGTACGTAATCGCATCAAGTCAGTAACATCAACCCAGCAGATCACCAAGGCTATGAAAATGGTGAGTGCTGCGAAACTGCGCCGCGCTCAGGACTCTATCATTCAGATGCGCCCCTATGCACAGAAACTACAGGAGATGCTCAGCAATATTGTAAGTGGTTCTTCTTCTGATACTGCACTGCCCCTTGCCGATGTTCGCCCTGCCGATAGAGTGTTACTTATTCCTATCACCAGCGATCGTGGGCTATGTGGCGGTTACAATTCAAGCATTATCAAGCTTACACGCGAGGTTATTACCACTAAGTATGCCAGCCAGCACGCTAAGGGTAATGTTACCATACTCCCTATCGGCAAAAAAAGCTATGAATACTTCCAGCGCAACAACTATAAATTAGCAGACGGATTCTGGAACATATTTTCAGACATGTCTTTTGAGAACGTTCGTCGTGCAGCAGTATACGCACAAAATGCTTTCCTCAACAAGGAATTTGACCGCGTAGAGATCGTTTACAGTCAGTTTAAAAACGCAGCCACTCAGATTTTTACTGTTGAGCCCTACCTGCCTATTCCAAAAACTGAGCAGAAAAAAGGCGCTAAAAGTGTCGACTTCGCTTTTGAGCCTGCAATGGCTACGTTACTGCAGGAGTTGATGCCAAAAATTCTGAACACACAGGTATATAAAGCCGTGCTGGATGCAAATGCATCTGAGCATGGTGCCCGAATGACTGCCATGGATAAGGCCAGCGATAATGCCAACGAAATGCTTAAATCACTTAAGATTAGCTATAACCGTGCACGCCAGGCTGCAATTACTACTGAGCTTACTGAGATCGTAAGTGGTGCAGCGGCCCTGCAGGGATAAACTTCTATAAATTATTTTCAAAACCTCCTCATTGTTTCGGGAGGTTTTTTTATTCTTTAATCCGTAACTTTATACAAATTTCTCCTATGCGCGTATCTGTTTTGTCCTTATTCATTATTGCGGCTTTCTGCTTTTCATCTTTTGGCCAGAATGCCAGAATGAAAAGATACACTGCACCGCTGGCAGGCACAGTTGTTTTAAAGAATGTTGAAGACAAGTACAATGCAGGCATTGTAAACCTGGAAATGCCAGAACCGGGTGGAGAAGCTGAACAAGAGCAATTGCGCGCCATAAAAAAGCAGGTATCAGCATTATACCCTCATAAAATTGGCCCGGTTCAAAAAAAAACATCATCCGTAGCTCCACCTGTCCTGGGCATTAATTTTGTTTCCGATTCTATTCCTGGCATCCCACCGGACAATGGCAGTGCAATGAGTAAAGATTACAAAAGTGCTGCAGTTGTTAATTCAAGCATAACTATTCAGGATGCCAGTACCGGTACTATACTCAACAAAAAGGGGCTAAAACAATTTTCAGCTTCAGTTGGCTTAAACCGCTTATTTGATCAGCGCTTCGACCCAAAATTATTGTATGACCAAGAAGCTGATAGGTTCATTTGCATTATGCTTAATAATTTCAGCAGTGCAGACAACGGAGTAGTTATTGGGTTTTCCCGTTCCAACAACCCTGCTGACACCTGGAACTTTTATGCATTTACAGGCAATTTCAGCCTGGATACTACCTGGTTCGATTATCCTGCAATTGCTATCACCAAGCAGGAGTTCTTCTTTACTGGCAATCACATCAAAGACGGCATGACCTGGCAGGCGGGCTTTACGAGGTCAGTAATTTACCAGATCAACAAGCAGGGTGGTTATAACGGCGATGCGGTTCTGAACTACCAGATTTGGGACAGTGTCAATTACAATGGCCGCAACCTTCGCTGCCTGCACCCGGTTACGGCAGCCGATACACTTCAGGCTCCTGCTCAGTATTTTTTATCAAACAGGAATTTCGATATCAGTAACGACTCCGTATTTCTTGTGAAAGTACCCGACACTATCGGTAGTATAGACAGTGTATTAACAGTCACTGCCTTGAAATCCTCCACAGGCTCTTATGGCGTTCCCCCGGATGCCCGCCAGCCAGACACCTCACTTACACTTGCCACCAACGACGGCAGGATTCTGGGTGCCATCATCAAAAACGACCGCATTCAGTTTGTCAGTGCCACTTCAAACCCCGGCACCGGAAACTCCGCTCTTTATCATGGATTTATTACCAACATTGGCTCGGCTCCGGCATTCCACGGAGAAGTGTTTTCTTTCGATACGCTTGATATCGGCTACCCCAACATTTCATACGTAGGCAATGGTTTAGGCACTGATCAGACAATAATATCATTTGAGTATTCTGGGCTTCACACCTATCCGGGCCTGGGTGCCATACTTTATGATGGCACAGGCTATTCTGACATGACAGTAATTCGTAAAGGCGACAGCACTATCAGGTACCTTGCACAAAAAGAACAACGGTGGGGCGACTATACTGCCAGCCAGCCAGACTGGAGCCTGAATGGTGCGGTATGGGTATGCGGCAACTTTGGCCGCCACGACCGTAAATACGGAAACTATATGGCGCAGCTCATATCCCCATACCACACTGGGGTCAACAACCTCCCCAATAGAAAATCTGCACCGGTGAAACTCTACCCTAACCCGGCCGGGCAAAATCTCAGCTATGAATTCACTGTAACTAAAGATCAGGTTTTCAGTTTCTTTATTTACGACCTTCAAGGCAGGCTGGTTGACAAACTGATAGACAATTTCTGCACTGAAGGCATAAACATTATCAGGTTCAATACCGGCGCATTGCCTCAGGGTACCTACGTGCTTAAAGGCACTGGCTCACTCGGCGAAACCGTTCCGGCAAAAGTATTTGAAAGAAAGCCTTAAACCGCGTCCAGATTATACAGATACATCCAAACAGTACGGATAAATAACCGAATAGAATGAAAATCAACAACTATATTTTAAGCACTGCAGAGCTAGATCAATCACTAATTAATAAAGCATTTGGGCACGGGGTGGAGATTGATGCTGTCTCTTTTATTCAGGTAGAGCATATTAAAGATAGTAACCTGAACCAGGAAATCGCTGACCTGTGTAAACTGCATTTAACTGCAGTGTTTACCAGCGCTAACGCTGTTAATGCTATTTCCGAAATTGTATTGAAACACAAACCCAACTGGGATATATACTGTGCAGGCGATGCCACCAAAACTGCTGTGTTCAGTTATTTTGATCCCCGCTTGGTAAAAGGCTCAGCCGCCGACGCCGCTGGCCTTGCAGGCATTATCAAAGGAAACGAACTGAAAGAGGTACTGTATTTTTGTGGAGACAAACGCCTGGATTCTTTCCCCGAATTACTGTATCAGGAAGATATTATGGTTCATGAAATAGTAGTATACAAAACAAGGGAAACGCCCGAAGAAATAAAAAAACATTACCAGGGTATTCTCTTTTTTAGCCCCAATGGCGTTAACAGCTTTTTCCGGGTAAACAGCATCAATCCCCACACAGTTTTATTTGCAGTAGGCAACACAACAGCTAATGCTATCAAATCCAAAACAACTAATACAGTTATTGTGCTGGGCTCTCCTTCAAAATCACTTATGGTCGAAAAAGTAATAGAGCATTTTCACAAATAATTACGCCATAGAAAAGCCCGCAGCAACTTTCACTGCATAAATTTATTAGCCCGGTTGCCAAAGCCCCCTGATTCCGGCAACCGGGCTTTTTCTTGCTCCACACCAGGGGCTTAGTTTAGCATCAGGCTGGCATCTATTTCCATAGTTGTTCCAGCTTGCCGGCCGCTTTGAGGTAGTCTAGATAATATAGCAGGTACTGCGCTGTATTTTTCTGATATTCTGTTTCAGTTTTTTGCAGATTGGCCTCTTCCAGATTTAATGCAGATACTGACTCCTGCCCTTCAGATACTCTCTCCTGATAAATCGTCACCGCCTCTTTGCCCAGGCCAATATTTTCGCGCTGGGCTTTTAACTCATTCAATATCCGGTCAAGTTTTATTCTGGCCACAACAGCATCTTTATAGTACTGAGCGGCTCTATCTTCCTGTTGTTGGTTAAATTGCGCAGACTGCATGCGCATCTGTTCTATTTTCCTTTTCTTGTCATCTCCGGTAATCAACGGATACTTAAGTTCTACCCCTGCATAACTGAGCCCAAACCACGAGTTTGCCGCTACCGGATCAAATGTATTTGTATACTGATTGCCGCCAAGATAACCCTTCAGCCACAGGGTTGGCAGGTATTTTGCCCTCTCTGTTTTAGCCTGCACACCAGCCAGTTCCGCTTTAAGCTGTAGCTGCTGCAACTCCGGAATATTCGCAACTTTCGGCTGCACGTCAGGCAACTGCAAAGTTTCAAAATTCAAATACGCTGTATCAAGCCTGATATCTGTTTGCTCTATTTTATTCCTTCCTATCAAAAACAACAGAAACACTTTATCTTCAATCAACTGCGCCACGGCATTGTAGTACAATTGGACTGCATTGTTATGATTGATCTTTCCCCTGTTCAATTCTGACTTAAGTAATCTCTTTTGATCAAATTTATTCTGGAGCAGCAGCCGACTCTGCCAGGTTCTATTAGTATCTGATGCGGCCGAAACTATTTTAGCCTCCTGCAACAGAATATTAAAATAAGCCTGGGCCACTGTTGCAGCCAGTTCATACTCTGTCTGAGCCTGCAACGCCGCTGCAATACGCTCCTGTAGTTTCCCCTCTTTTATCTGCCGGTTGACGGATATATCAATCAATGGCTGGCTAAGCGTCAAACCCGCAGCCTGCGACCATTTTGTGCCGAACTGAACACTTTTCGTGGCATCGGCAGGATAGGCGGGATTGAAAACACCAATGGGCAATATAGAAGTTTGCAGAATAGGGTTGTATTGATATGTGTATCCAGCACTGAGCTGTGGCCAGAATCTTCGGTAAAGTGCTTCAGTCTGCAGTTTTCTGATTTCCTGGTCCATTTTTCCTGCCAGAATATTTTTTCTGTTCAGAAACGCTTCGTTTATTGCCTTTGACAAAGTCAGGTTTTCCTGCGCCTGCGCAGAAACGGAAAATAAAACAGAAAACACAATGGCCACGCCAATGCGAACAATTACTATGGTTTTACTTTTTGTTGCGTGTTCAATATTCATAATTGCATTTCTTTTTCACCTGAAAACGGCTGCTGGTTCTACGCTTCTGATTCTGCTGAGCGCAAAAGATGCTCCACCCAATGAAATGAGCCCAATTGTTGCAAACATTGTCAGCAGCATGAGCGGGGAGAATGAAAATATCAGGCCTGAATTTGCTACGCCCCTCCTGAAACCTTCAAGCAGCGCAAGCCCGATAAGGAATCCGGCAACTGAAAATAACAAAGCCTGAGTGAGTATCAAACGGCTTATATAACCATTGCCTGCACCAATAGCCTTGAGTGTACCGTAATCCTTCAGCCGGTCTAAAGCTGACGAATACATGGTAAGCCCTATAATGAAGAAACCGGCAATCAGCGCAAAAATAATCAGCGTACCTGTGCTCAGGGCAATACCACTGCTCGACAGGATTTTCTTTACTGAGGAAGCGGCAAGCTGCTCTGATGGCCACGCCCGTACCCCTTTGATATGCTGATTAATATCGGCCACAACATCTTCGGCTCTGGTGCCGGGCTGTAGGTTTACTAAAACTGCACTGATTGTATTGACTGATTGATTGGAATAAAACCTGGCTCTTTCAATTGTCGTAACGCAAAAACTGCTGCCAAAACCTCTGAAGCCCTTAGTCTGCAGGGCAAAAAAAGCCCGCTTGCCATTTATTTCAAAATCTGTACCAATATCTATTGCACCTCCCAGATTTTTCTTTTCAAAAAACTCCCCGCTCACCGCGCCATCCAGTTGCAATTCTGTTGTATTGCCGGCTGTAATTTTCCCCGGCTTTATAACTGCATTTAACTGGTGGGCATCAGCTCCAATCAGCGTAACTCCGCCGCTGGTTCCATTTTTATAGTTACACGAAGCACCCGTTATAAGCAATGGAAAAGCTTCTTTTACTCCACTGATGCCCTGTACGGCCCTTAGATTGCGCACATCCAGCCTACCCAGCTGATTTACATCGTTTGTTTTGCTATCAACCACCCATATATCTGCCTGCACATCTGTAGCCAGTGCACCCATCAGCCCCGAAAGAAAGAAAAAAACGCCTAGCTGCTGCCCAATCAGAAAAGTACTGATCAGTATCCCTACAATTACACCTATGCTCTTGGCCTTGTCAAACCTGATGAATTTCCATGCAATCTTTAGCATAATCTCATTTTTTAAGATTACCTGAAATATCAATTACACATTCAACCCTTGCATTAAGCAACAGTTTATCAGGCTGATCCAGCATTATTTTAACTGTCCGCACACGCCTGTCCTCTTTTTCACCTGCCTGATCAGTAAACAGTGATTTCTTTTTGAGAAATGAGAATGCAGTGTACACTACGCCAGCAGAAAGCGTATCTGTGGAACCAACGTTGCGTATCCATGCTTTCTGGCCAACAGCCACCTTATCGGCAAACAATTCATCTATTTCACATATTGCTATAGTTCTTCCAAGAGGGCTTATTTGCACCACTGATTGTTTGGTATCAACAGAACTCCCGGCCAGTGTAGTCAATTCAAGTATTTTTCCTGCAACAGGAGATTTGATAGTTTTCTGATCCCGTTCTATCAGCGCAGTATTAAGTGCAGCCTGCGACTGTGCCACCCTGCTTCTGGAGGCCGCAATACCTGCCTGCAGCCTTTTAAGATTAGATTGCAGTGTTTTGAGATTGGTATTGGCATCATCAACCACCTGCTGGGTTTCTGCCCCTTTGCCTAGAAGCCTTTGCAGGCACTGCAGTTCAGAAACAGCGTTGCTGCATTTTGCTTCATACTCCCCTAAACCAGCCTCATCTGCTTTCAGCTGATTCAGCTGCGTATTCAGCTCAGCTGTAAGTTGCGTTACTTTGGCCTCCTCCAACCGGCTGTCCAATTCTATAATAGGCGTACCTGCACTTACAGTATCATTTTCACTTTTTAGAATGCTGACTACAATACCATTTACCGGCGCACTTAGCTGTATAATGCTGTTCTCAGGTTCTATTTTCCCTATACCTACAACCTGACTCACAACTGAGGCTACGGCAGGCTTGGTTAATGCATCAGCGTTTGTAACCTCTTTGCTGCCGCAGGAACACAAAACTGAAAGTAGAGCAGCTATAATGGCATATCGTTTCTTCATTGGATCTTATTTTTGACTTAACTCTTCTTCTGCATGTTTCACTGTGATGGCGCCGTCTGTCACATAAACTATCCTGTCAGCAAATGGGGTAAGCCTGGCATCATGGGTAACAACAGCAACAGCTTTGCCCTGAGCCGCCAGTTGTTTTAATTCATTCATCACTATTCCCACACTTTTAATATCAAGAGATGCCGTTGGCTCATCGCAAAGCATCATTTCCGGATCGGTCACAAGTGCCCTGGCAATAGCCACGCGTTGCTGCTGTCCGCCGCTCAGGTCATTACTAAGATTTTTCATCCGGTCGCCCATGCCTACTTTTTCAAGCGCGGCGGCAGCCTTCGCCCTGGATTCCTTTTCACCGGCGCCCTGCAGAATGAGTGGCATCATTACGTTTTCGAGGGCGGTAAGAGGCGCTATCAGATTGAACTTCTGAAAAACGAAGCCTATTTTTTTCAGCCTGATCTCCGCCAGCCTCTTTTCTTTGAGGTCACTTACTTTTATTCCATCAATCCAAACCTCGCCAAAACTAGGATATATGACACAGCCAAGCAATGACAATAGTGTAGTTTTGCCCGATCCCGAAGGCCCTATAATCAGCGTAAGTTCACCGGAATAGAGTTCTGTTGTACTTGCCTGCAAAGCAGTAATTACAATATCGCCAGCTTTATATTCTTTGCCGGCACCAATTAATTTGGCTACTGTCTTTTTGTCTGGCGATATCAGCATTGATAATCTAAATTACGCATATTACACATAACTGCCAATGACCGATATCATCAGCACCAAACCGTCTTCCCTACTTGCTATTTTTGCAATTTGAACAGAAACTCCTGGTAAAAATTTATGTAAAACCCGGTCAAAAAATTAATTTTTACCGCCGCAGTAGCCTGAGCTGGCACAGGATGATAATGCAATGGTTCACTTAAGCTTGCATAGCATGTTTAACATACGCAGGTTGCTGTCATCGGTGTTTACAGAATCGTTTGTCAACTTCCGGCTTCGGTTTTTGTAAAAAAATAGCGCCTACTGTTATGGCTTCGCCGCAACATCTGCTGGCTTGCCATTCAGTTCCGCCTGTAGTTTTTCTTCAAGTGCGCTGCCCCGCAGGTCATGTGCAATTATTTTCCCATTCGGGTCAATCAGAAAATTAGCCGGAATAGCATGCACATTGTAGGCTGCTACAGCTGGCGAATTCCATCCTTTAAGGTCAGTAACCTGAGTCCACACAAGGTTGTCGCTTTTGATCGCCTTCTGCCAAGCATCTTTCTGGTTATCCAGAGAAACGCCAAGCACTGTAAAGTTCTTATCCTTGAACTTCTCATAGGCAGCAACAACATTGGGGTTCTCTCCTCTGCATGGCCCACACCACGACGCCCAGAAATCAAGCAATACATATTTACCTCTGAAAGAAGACAAGGTTACCTGCTTCCCTTCTGCATCTGCCAAAGACACCTCCGGAGCAACAGCACCTGAATCAACAGAATTTGCGGGCTTGCCGTTTTTACGAGGCCTGACTGCTACCTTGGAGTAATACTCCGCGTAATCTTTTGACATCTGGGTATTCGGGAAACGCCGCCCCATACTTTGAGAAAATGCCTCCAGGTAATGTTTTTCAGATTCCGGATTAAGTATTCTTGCTGCAAATATCGCATTGGGTTGATATCCGGTGGTATCAGCATAATGCTCCACATACTGTGTAAAATGCTGGCGCAGGTCTGCAAAATCATTGCGTGCCGCGGTAAGCAGGCTATCATTGTTCCTTGCCTGTAAAGAATCAAGAACAATGCTCATCGTATTGAAGTCGCGCAGGTGTTCCCTTATAGCTATCAGAAAATTCCGCAAATCCTCTGAGGCCGGAGATCCGTTTACAGTGTAATTTTCAAGTGTATTCCAGTTGGCATCCACTTTAATATTTCCTTTATCTACTGAAAGCAGAATAAACTTATTCCTGTTAAAATGTATTCTGTAAAGCCCGGGTTCCGGAGCTATCCCCGACAATTCAAAATGCCCGTCTGATTTGGATTTTTCGGAATCAACAATCGTGATCTGATCATTTGCACTCAGCTGTTCAAGAATAACCGTCTGTTCGGGCAGCCCGGCGATATTGCCAATCACCTTGAATCGGCGGTCGTTGCTGCTACAGGCAGTCAATCCGGATAACGCAATAAGTAGAAAAAGTAGTTGTTTTGATTTCATCCGGGTACTTTAATCATTATTCAACCCAAAATTAATAAGTCAAACGTCAAGAAATGCCTAAAATTTTGTAAAAGGCAGGCACTCCATCCGGTGTATTATTGCTTTTAGTTTATATTGAGTTGTATATCCCCCGAGTTGTCTATAAATTTGCTCCTTTTTGATACTAATTTCAGCCCTTTCAACGTTACTAATAACAAAACTTTATGAACAAGCCTGTTTTCTATTTTCTCCTTGCCAGTATTGGAATTTTGTCGTTGTGCAGATGCAGCAAAAATAGCAACAACTATACAACCACCGACCATACTGCGCAGGTGACTGTGCCTCATGCATGGAAAGGGACTATTTACGGATATTATAAAAGTGACACGACATTCCCACCCGACACCACGCACCGGGAATGGGCTAAATTATACAACCTAGCAATCTCGGACACTTCAATTATTATATCAAAAATAGATGGCTATGCAGTAAGTGTATTTGGCGTTTCACTCAGCTACAGGCTTACTGATTCTGTCAATAAAACGTTGCGGTTCGACTCTGTTGTTACCGGAGCACTCAACTGTATTTTATATTACCAGTATGTAAAAGACAGTATGAGCCTGGAGTATCATGTGGTTACCGGAGTAAACCCCATATCAGGCCAGTATTATCAGGAAAATGTATTCCTGCACACGCACTAACTATCAGCCTCTCGGCGAATAGGTACGACAGGGTGTTCATGCACCCCAACATTGCTTTTAATGTGAAATGAGCATTTCTTATTCTGCCAGCCTGAAGCCCAATGAATTTGCTTTGGTTCCAGGGGTATAAGCTGCCCTCCTTGTTACAGTCAGTTCAGGCTCGCTGCTGGCACAAGAGCCGCCACGCACCACATGAGAGTTGCCACCGGAAGGGCCAACCGGATTCTCAACAGTATTTTTGCTGCCGTAAGACTTTGCATACCAGTCAGACACCCATTCTTCCACATTACCCGACATATCGTAAATGCCTATTTCGTTTGGCTTTTTCCTGCCTATGCAGTGTACATGGTCCCTTGAATTGCGCTGGTACCATGCCACATCCTGTGCCAGTTTCTTGCCTGCAAACCTCTTCCCTTCCTTTTCTCTGTCCGGCACCCTTTCTCCCCTGTCTGAGATCAGGAATTCATTTACGCCACCGCGTGCCACGCCCTTAAATCGCTTCACCAGCTCTTCTTTCACACCACCTCGTGCAGCATATTCCCATTCAGCTTCCGTGGGCAGCCTGTAGTGCCTGCCTGTTTTCGTATTCAGTTTTTCAATAAAATCCTGCACCTCACCAAAGCTTACATTTGTTACCGGGCACTCATCACATTTGTATTGCGATGGATTGTTGCCCATAATAGCTTTCCATTGGTGCTGGGTTACTTCATAAGTACCTATAGAAAAATCTTTCAGCTTTACAGTATGAGCAGGCTTCCTGTCGGCAGCCTCGTCATCGCTCCCCAGGTCAAAACTTCCCCCAGTCACTTTTGTCATATAAAAGGGCAGCGCCTCAGTACTTGTTTTGTTGTACTTTCTCTGTGCCAATACAGGTTGTGCTGTCAGAACAATTAATATGCACGCCGCAATTTGTCTCATATTTGCTGTTGTTTTTGGTCTTGTATTTCTATACTTTAGTTCATCATTTCCACCACTTTCGTAGGGTCCAGATTGGCGTTGCGTATTGCCACGTTTTGCGCCACCTTTCCTGCAATATTCACAAATGCCTCTTTTGCCAGATGATCGTCATTTACCACCGCAGGGATACCCTGGTCGCCACCCTCTCTAATGCTCTGTACAATCGGCACCTCTCCAAGAAAAGGCAGCTCAAACTGGTCGGCCATTTTCTTAGCACCGCCCTGCCCGAAAATATAATATTTATTCTCAGGCAGTTCCTGCGGTGTAAAATAAGCCATATTTTCAACAATTCCGAGTATCGGCACATTGATCTGCGGTTGTTTGAACATCATAATCGCTTTTTTGGCATCTGCCGATGCTACAGCCTGTGGGGTGGAAACAATAACCGCCCCGGTTACGGGCACAGTCTGCACCAGCGTCAGGTGAATATCTCCGGTACCCGGCGGCAGGTCAATAACCAGATAATCCAGTTCCTGCCAGTATACATCAGTTATAAACTGCTTCAGTGCTGAACTTGCCTGCGGCCCACGCCATATAACTGCCTGCTTTTCATCTATCAGCAGGCCTATGGACATAGCTTTGATACCGTAGCGCTCCAGCGGCACTATCATACCCTTGCCATCCACTTCCGTCATTTGCGGCCTTTCATCCCGCATGCCCATCATCATTGGAATAGAGGGCCCATGAATATCCGCATCAAGCAAGCCAACCTTAGCCCCTTGCTGAGCCAGCGCTATCGCCAGGTTTACTGACACTGTAGACTTACCTACTCCACCCTTGCCTGAACCCACCACAATAATATTGCGTACTCCGGGCAACATAGCCTTATTATCTTTTCTGTTATTGGTCACATTGGCTGTCATGTTCACTGTTACCACGGCCTCCTTGTCCACCAGCAGCCGGATGGCATTCACACATGCCTTTTCAATCATATCCTTCAGCGGGCAAGCCGGGGTTGTGAGCACCACTGTAAATGAAACTTTCTTACCATCTATCGCTATATCTTTCACCATATTCAGCGTCACCAGGTCCTTTCCCAGATCCGGCTCCTGCACCTGGCTCAGCGCCTCAATTACCGCCTCTTTTGTTATCATATTTTTCCTGTTTAACTCAGGTGCAAAAGTAAGGGAATCGGGGGGATAAATACTGTTTCGGGTACATCATAAATGGGCTGAACACCCACAAAAAAAACTCCCGTTTCCCGCCCCTGACCTGTCAGGTTTTATCCCCATGCTTCGCAATCAGAGCTAAAGCATTTCTGCTAATATTCCTTTTCCTGTTGCCGTATACGCATAAACTATTATCTAAAAAAGTCAGTTCCCCCCCCTGATGTTTTCAATAAAGTCGTAAAAATTTCCCCCGCATTTGTCCCCTTTCCGCTCCGCCGTTCGTTACTACTGTATAAATCACACATTTTAAATCAAAAACCAACAACATGACAGAATCAATCAAACACATCGCAACCATCCTCAGGCTCAGTGAGCGCCTTTTTGTAAATGCACTTGCCGGTGTCACCGAAACTCAGGCTGCACATCGCATCAGCGGGCATAACAATCCCATTGTATGGATAGCTACCCACACGGTATGGGCCCGTTACAACATGGCCGCTATGCTGGGCAAACCCGGTACTAATCCTTACCAGGGACTGTTTGAGAATTTCAAAGCATATGATACATCCATGCAGCTCCCTGCAATAGCCGATATAATTGCAGAATGGAAAAAAGCTTCTGTACTGTTGATCGAAGGGCTTGAATCAGTTTCTGAGGCGCACCTGGGTGGCGATGCCCCTTTTAAAAATCCAACCGGCGACTTCACGATTGGCGGAGCTTTGGCCTTTCTTACCCAACATGAAAGCTACGACATTGGCCAGCTGGGCTTTCTGAAAAAATTTCATACAAATGAGCCTATGAGCTACAACTGATAGTATCTTTAAATCTATAATTTCAACCTTTTAAAAACCAAACTAATGAAACAGTACTTATTCTTATTACGTGGCGGCAAGCCTGCTGCAAGCAAAATAGAAGAAGAAAGCAAAGCCGAAAACGCAGCCTGGGGCGTATACATGGGCGGCCTGGCACAAAACGGGAACATGGCTGGCGGCTCACCGGTAGTGGGTGGCGGCAGATCTGTTTCTGCAAGCGGAATAACCAATGAGCCCGTAACATCATCACCAGAAGGAATAGTGGGCGGCTACCTGATTATTAATGCCGAAAGCCTGGATGCAGCAGCTGCTATTGCTGATGCCTGCCCACACAAAAACTATGGTGGCCATATAGAAGTGCGCGAGATAGCACCCATGCCAGCCATGTAGGCCCATTAACTTTTAAAACAGAAAACATGTCAGAGTTCTTATTACTGTTCAGGGGCGGAGACGGCCCATCGGCTCAGGAATCGCCGGAAAAATGGCAGGCCCATATGCAAAAATGGATGCAGTGGATGAGCCAGCTGCAGGAGCAGGGCAAACTATTAGGTGCTCAGCCACTAAGGGGAGGCGGCAAGGTACTTAGTGGCACCGCCGCTGTTATTACCGATGGGCCCTACATGGAGGGCAAGGAAATGGTTGGCGGCTACCTCATTTGCAGGGCCGCAGGCTATGCCGAAGCTGTTGAAATTTCGAAAGGGTGCCCGATACTTGAATTTGAATCTGGCTCGGTAGAAGTTCGGGAAATCAATGTCGTTTCTATGCAGTAATTACGGCCGCATACACAACTTTACAGCATTGAAACTGCGTGGCTAAAGCCTGAACCTGAAATCGCCTAACTTGCAGCAAAGAGTTTTTTTTTGGAACAGCCTGCGCTAAACAAAAATATCCATTTACTGGCAGACCATCTTTTCCGGCACGAATCGGGAAAGATGGTCGCTGTATTGACAAGGCTTTTCGGGATGCACAACCTGGAGCTTGCTGAGGATGTGATGCAGGAGGCTTTTGCAAAAGCGCTCAGGGAATGGACTTTCGGGCTGCCACCCAACCCATCAGGCTGGCTGATGCTCACTGCAAAAAACAAGGCAATAGATGTCATCAGGCGCGAACGTTACAGTAAAGAATTTGCGCATGAAACGGGCATGCTGCTGAGATCTGAATACACTACAGCACCGGTTGTAGAAAAACTGTTTATGGAGTATGAAATTCAGGACAGCCAGCTGCGCATGATCTTTGCCTGTTGCCACCCCGCCCTTGCACCGGCCGACCAGATTGCACTTACGCTGAAAACCTGCTCTGGATTCGGGGTGCAGGAGATTGCGGCCGCATTACTTTCTAATGCCGAAACAATCAAAAAAAGGCTACAGCGTGCTAAAAACACCATCATTGAACAAAAAATAAATTTTGATATTCCGCTGGGCGCAGACCTGAAAAACAGGCTAGACATCGTTCTGCAAACGTTGTACCTGCTTTTTAACGAGGGTTACAAGTCCTGCGACAAGGAACAGATAATCAGAAAAGACCTGTGCGAAGAAGCCCTGCGGCTGGCTTTGCTGCTTACAAAAAACAATATCACCAACCTGCCAAAACGAACTCACTGGTGGGCCTGATGACACTGCTGGCAGCCCGGCTTGATTCCCGCCTCAATGATGATGGCGAAATTGTGCTGCTCGCTGATCAGGACCGAAGAAAATGGAATGCCGAGCTGATACGTATAGGGCTACATTATCTTAATCTGGCTGCCGAGGGTGATGAAGTAAGCACCTATCATCTTGAAGCCGCTATTGTGGCAGAACACAGCATGGCTAAAACATTTCAGGAAACCAACTGGAAGCATATTGTAACGCTTTATGACCATCTTGCACGCATCAAGCCTTCACCGGCAGTGTACCTCAACAGAGCAGTGGCACTAAGCAAAATAAACGGTTTTGAAGCCGCTATTAATGCCATAAACAAGATTGATGGAATAGGCAAACTAGTGCAAACACAATATCTTTTCCCGGCAGTGCTGGGCGAAATGTATGCTCATTCAGGCAACAGAGCCAAAGCAGAGTACTATTTCAAAATAGCCGTAGGCCTTACAACTTCAGCTCAGGAAAAAAAATTGATTGGTAAGAAAATGATGCTTCCTAATCAATAGCAATTTTTTGTGGGTACTGGCACCGGCTATTTTAACGCACCAGCGGCAAATTAACATCTACTACATCTGCATTTCTTTTATTGTTGCTCCACTGGCTGAAATAGTTGAACTTGCTGGCAAGCCAAGCTAATATGTAAAGGTTGCCTAGAACTTGAATTGAGGTGCGAATGAACAGAATTGCTGTAAGCCAGGCCACGTTTCGCCGGATTCCACATTATTTCCATTTATATCTATTGGTGCTGAGATATTAGGTTATTAATTTTCTATTAATAATATTCGCTCCTTCCCGGTAAATCGTTAATTTTAGATAATATAATAGGCCGTAACCCAACCATTTTTAAAATGGTGCAGTCTATTATGGTGTTTAGTATTAATAACCAATATACTTGTCTATAGCTTTGGCATATACTACCACGGGCCATGCCAGTGAGTTGGAACAGCTCATCCAAGGGTGCATCCTCAATGAAAGGGGTGCGCAGGAGAAGCTATACCATTTATTTTACCCAAAAATGATGGCACTGGTAAGGCGGTATATTGACCATGAGATGCAGGCGGAAGAAGTGATGAACAATGGCTACCTGAGGGCGTTTCAGAAGATACAGCAGTATAATTTTCAGGGTTCTTTTGAAGGCTGGCTCAGAAAAATCATATTTCACGCGGTAGCTGACTATGTAAAGGCAAATGCCCGGTATAGTGAAAAAGTGGTTATGGTGGAAAAAGATGAGTGCGTGCATAAAGACCATGCAGACAAGATGTATTACGATCAGTTGCTGAGCCTGGTGCACCAATTGCCTGAAGCCACCAGAAATGTGTTTAATATGTATGTTCTGGAGGGTTTTACGCATAAGGAAATAGGAAATATTATTGGCATCAGTGAGGGTACTTCAAAGTGGCATTTATCTGAAGGCAGAAGGGTTTTAAAAGAAAAAATAGAAAAACAAGAACTGCATTTAAAAATGTAGTGATAAAGTAATAAAACAGAATAACAGCATTAATAAAAAATTAAATACTTATCCAAATGGATAATAATATGATAAAAATAGATGACCTGGTCAGGCAGCGGTTGCTGGGTGGCGAAGAGCATGAGCGTGCAGGGGCATGGGGGCGGATGAACGAACTGCTTGAAAAGGAAATGCCACGAAAAAGAGGCATCATCCTGTGGCGCCGTATATTTGGCGGCCTGGCTATTCTGGCATTGCTGGGCGGCCTTGGCCTGGGTGGGTATGAGCTCAATTCTTTTGTGAGGAATCAGAACGGTGGCAGCAATTCTGATATTGCAGATGCAACCTTAACAGCTTCTGGCAGCAACCATACCGGCGATGCAGTGAAAAATGTTGCAAGGCCTGATATGAGTAATGAACAACCAGCAGCAACAAGTGCCGCTGACAAACCGCAGCCCTCCATCAGCAAATCAAACAGCACCAGCAATGCACAACACCAAACTGAAAGCAATAGCAAACAGCACCCGGCTGCGGGCATTGTTGCTGCCAACAAAGTAAACAGAAACAGAAACAGTAACAGTAACAGTAACATTAACATTAATAGGAACAGTAACAGCAACGATAACATTAGCAACACCAGTTCACAAAAAGCAACCAATAATAATACTAATCAAAATCAAACTAAAGAATCTTCTGTCGCCGTATCTAAAACAGTAACCAGCAGTAACAACCATACAACAAAAAACAGTAAAGAAACCAATTCTACTAACACTTCCAGCACTAACAGCCATTCTGTTGAAGTGGCTTCAGTAGTTTCAGATAATGCAGGACAAACCAAAACAGCTACATCGCCATCAACCATATCTGAAAAGGCTACACACAATAAGGCTGGCATAACACCGGTTGCAACTACTACTGATGCAAACAAGCATGTGGCAGAAAACAAAAAACAGGCACTCAAAAAACACACAGTAGCAACAACTACCCATGTTGCCGCTACAACCAGCACTGCTGCAACTACTACACCAAATGCTGAAGCAGAGCACCTGCCTGCAGCTGCTGATGAAACCACTGCCCGTACTATCAACACGCCTGCCGAACACCCGGTTGCCAGTGCTGAAAACAAACAACCTAAAAAACAAAATGACAAAAAAATTGCTGCGCACAAAACAACCGGATCTCAAAACGGCCTTCCTGTGCTGAGCAGCAGCGTACCTTCATCTGACAACAAAAAAACACAGGCTACACATACAACAGCAGACGAAACCACAGGGCAGGCAGAGCATTCTGTTGCCGTAAACCACCATACAAAGGCCGCAACCAAAACTGCCGGTGTTACCAACAAAACAATAATTCCCGCTGCAACCACAACATCTAAACCCAATGCAAGCAATGCCGGCAAATTGCCGATAGCTGCAAAAACAACTACTGCCGCGCAAAACAGCCACGCCAGCGATAAGGAAAAAGAATTACCGGTTGTGAGCACCCGCAAAGGCACCAAGACAATTGAGAAAATGGTAATTCTGCAGAAGTCTATCAAAAATGCAGACAGGGCTTATTCACTACATCTGGATACTATTTCGCAGGAAACCATTTCTCAGGAATATGACCTTGCCTTGGGCCTGAAGAAGAACGCACAGAAAACAGGCACTGAAGTTGCCGCCTCACCTGACGCAGACGGAGACTCATCGCCATTTAAACCAGGTTCTTCTTCATCTTCCGAATCAAGCTCATTTGCTGCAAAAGAAAATAAAGGCAAGATATCAAAAGGGTCAATGGCACTGGAAAACCTGAGCGCTGCCTTTAACGATATCAAATTTCACGCCAGCAAAGCAACTTTTGCTATGGGTGTAACTGCCGGTATCAACGGAACATTCTTTGGCCCTAACAGCTTTAAAGGATTCCAGTTTGGCTTAACTGGCAAGTTGACTTTCAGCGACGCACTGGCACTGATGGGCGAACTTAAATATTTTCACCGCATCAACAACGGCTATACCCTCAATGACGATTACTACACCTATACTCCCGCAGCTGGTGGTGGCTATGTACGCGAAAAAGTGCTCAATCCATACAGCATTTCTACATTGCATAGCCTGGAGTTACCTATTTCGCTACGGTACTCAAAAGGCAATTTTGATTTCTTCTTTGGCCCTAACGTAGTGTATACATTCAGCATCAATGCAGGTGAATACCCAACTACGCAGCAGAGTGCACAACCTGTAATTGTAGCGGCTCCGGGCAATGATACTGAAGGCCAGATCAACGCAGGCGACTTCAACTCACGTTTCGGACTTGGGTACCTGTTTGGTGTTTCCTACCAGATCTCTCCAAAAGTTTCCATTGACCTCAGGGATGTTCAGACCATCTGGGACAATGCATCTACCGATGGTGCTAAAAGAATTTCATCGCAGTTATACAGAAGCCCTTCATTCCAGTTGTCTATTGGATATCGTTTTGGCGGCAATAATGACAAATAATACAGGGATGAGGAAATGTAAAAAACGGGAGTGTGCGCTCCCGTTTTTTTATTGCCTGAAATCAACGTAAGAGACAACTATATTTCGTTGGCTTTACCCATGGCATTGTGCTTCATCTGGCGGGTAAGATCAGCACCAAAATAGCGCTCTATCTGCCTTTCAATAAAATAGATAGCCGGAGTAAGTATCAAAGCCATGCAAAACTTGTATGAGTAATTGACCAGGCAGATGGCCAGTACCCGCTGGTAAGACCATCCCTTCCCGATCTTGAAAGCTATGTACAGCACGATAAAACTATCTATAAGTTGCGATACTATAGTAGAGCCTGTAGCCCTCAGCCAAACATGCCGCTCACCAGTAGCCTTCTTTATCCTATGAAATATCCAAACGTCCAGCATCTGGCTCACCAGAAAGGCCGTGATGCTGCCCGCAATGATCCACATGCCCTGCCCGAAAATGCTGGAAAAGGCTGCCTGCATATCCGGTACACCGGCATCCTTCTGGCTACCAACCCAGAAATTGGTATCGGCAGGTACACTAATAGAAAAGTAGAACATAACAAACGCATACACAAGTATCCCAACTGCTATAAAAGAAATGCGCCTCACAATCTTCGGGCCGTAGTATTCATTTACGATGTCCGTCATGATAAACTCAATAGGCCAAAGCAACACACCGCAACTGAGGGTAAATGTAAGCCCGTCTTCACCCAGCAGGCTAAATGGATGAGGTGTATATCCGAAAAACCGCTCAAGTGAGAACAGCTTGTTACCGATACACTCTGCAATAAGTGCATTGGCGACGAAAAAACCTGAAAAGAACATCAGCAGCCGGGTGGGCTTATCGGCAAACATTTTTTTGATCATCGGATGGTATTATATAAAATTGATGAATAGTAAAGCCTGACAAATGTATCGCAAAAACCAAATAAACACCAATCAGGTGATTTTTTGCCAGCCGCTATACCTCGTTTATCAGTTTAGCAGTAACTTTACTATCGTAACAAAAGGCAATGAATTTTACCAGGTATGTTTTGCCAGTAGTGGTGGGTGCAATGGCAGGGATGATCCTGATTACCCTTGGAGAGGTATGGATCACGATGCAGGGTGTAGGTAATATAGATACCCATAACCCGGAAGCCATGGCTGTGGCCATAAAGAACCTGCCGACAAAAGTATTTGTGTACCTGCTGATGAATTATGCAGTATGCTCGTTTGGCGCAGGCCTGGCAGCCACACTGGTGGGTGGCCGCAAACTGCTGCGGCCAGCGCTGGTGGTAGGCGTTGTGCTGACCCTTGCCGGGGTTTTCAATTCAATGCATCTGCCACACCCTGCGTGGTTTGCCGTGCTTAATTTTGTGGTATACCTGCCTTTCAGTTATATGGGTTGTCTTGTTATCCGGAAAACGGGCCAACCTGCTGCTAACTGAATCCGGCACGATATTGGTATAATGAATAGTTATGAACTAAGGATCAGAGACTAATGAGTAAAACACTGCTCTCCATATTGTTGTCCATAATAACTCTGCCTGTTTCGGCGCAGCATGAAACAGATACGTTCAAACTATTTTTTGACCTTGGCATAGCCAGCCTGACCAGTGCCTCAGAAAAGAAAATAGACCTGCTTATTTACAATGACAAGATCATTAACGGCAGTGAAATAATGATAGTAGGGTATGCTGATTACCTGGGAACTGAAGGCAGAAACAAAACACTGTCTATGGAGCGTGCAAGCAATGTAAAAAAATACCTGATCAAGTATGGCATTGACGGCAACTACGTGAAACTGGTAGAGGGCAAGGGCGAGGTTCACCGAATCGGGCATAGTGACAAAGGCGGCTTCCCGACAGACAGGCGCGTAGATATAGTTGTTAACAACCGCACCATTAAAAAAACTCCGCCGGTAAGTTCCAAGCTACCTGTAAGGCCACGCAAAGACAGCGGCAGGAAAGTAATAGTAACCGGAGTAGACCAGATAAAAAACCTACAGCCGGGTGCAACATTGACCTTACGAAATGTCTATTTCCCGCCGGACAGGCATGTGATCAAGCCTGAGTCGAAAGAAACGCTGGAAAAACTGTACAACATTCTTAAAGAGAACCCCAACCTGAAAATAAGCATAGAAGGGCATGTATGCTGCATTAAGGATGCGCTGGATGCATGGGATATTGATACTTACGAGCAAACACTCTCAGTAAACAGAGCCCGGGCCATTTATAATTATCTGGTAAGCAGAGGCGTAGACTCGGCACGGCTGAAATATGCAGGCTTTGGCAGGCGCAGGCCTGTGGTGGCAGACGAGCAAACCGAACAGGATGCCGAGCAGAACCGCCGCGTGGAGCTGCGCGTGATTGAGAATAAATAGAGCCCTGTGCTCTTAAGGTTGGTGGCGAGGACGCCACCAACGGCGGAAATGGACTTCCCTTTTTTATACCCTACAACGCTCTTGCTTCAATTTTTAGCCGATGGCTTTATTTGCACTAAATCCTTTTGCACCTAACTATTTCATCCCACTTCGCAGACTTCAGCTGGTGGGCATACCACCTCTATTATATATCTTTAAGAAGTGCTTTCCTCTTCACTACGGAGTGTGTTTAGAAATGCTGTTAGTGTGAGGTTAACTAAGTCGTTGCTGAGGAGAGGGGCTGCGGTGGCGGGTACATTTTCATTGCTTTTTACTTGTGTTTCTGAAGCCGTAACAATTGCGGGATTACTTCCGGTTTCTTCCGGAGGGGCGGAAACCGGAAGAGGTATATCATTTTGATTTTCAGTGCTTTGTGGTGCAACTTCCGGTTTTGCCGGAACTTCCGGTTGGATATGCGGGAACTCAGGAATTACGGGCGTGAGTGGCTGCCATGGGGTGTTATCAGGGCGGGAAGATTTGGGTTCGTCGGTAGTGAGCCTGAGATCACTGCACCGGGGCCAGTTGCAATCGCCATCTTTTTTGCGGGAACAATGAACTGAAGATTCACAGACAGGGTTAGGCACGGGTGGAGTATCTGAATCGAGTGGCTCGGTGTGGTTGAGTTCATCGTAAAAAGGTGATACCGCCTGCAAGCCGATGCCGTATTCCATCTGGTAGGGGGCGTAACCATTCTGAGCCTTTGCAGTAAGAAAACGGTTGGCATAGTGTGCGAGCTACATAGCGAATTCTTTATTGAGCGGGCGTACAAATTCTTTAAAGGATTCGATCATCTGCATGTTTTGTGCCAGCGATGGTGATTTTTTCATGGTATCTATGCTGAGTACCAGTTTGCGCATTATGTCCATCTCCTGCTGCGAGGGAAAACGTTTACCGGGTTCGCGCGAGGCGATCACGTTCTGCATTTCTACGAGCTGGCTGCAGAGGTTGTCGGTGATGGTAGCGGGTGCCTGCAATGCTGCTGTTTTAAGGCGTTGCCAGGCATACTGATGCACCCAGGTATAGATGGTGCGCTCTGAAACGCCCACTTCCTGTGCTATTTCTTTTTGTGATTTACCCTGTGTGAGATAGAGGTGGCGTGCGAGTTGTTTTTTGTCGGCCATATGATAGTGGTTGAGTTTGACGATAGTGTTGTTGAAGAAAAGGTTGCGAAGTTGGCGTGCAAAAATGAAATGGCGAAATCGGGTTTCTATGACAGGACGGAGCGGGCCTATGATGGGGCGCAGGCGGCCTGTGATGAAAAAAAAGCCTCTCCCCGTCCCTCTCCAAAGGAGAGGGTGAAGCACAGCAGCCCAATACGAGTTGCAGCCTTTTCCCAAGCTACCGTCATTCGCTTGCGCTCACTCATTTGGTGATGAATACCCGCCTTCGCTGAAATAGCTACGACGGATGAGAGAGGTGAAGCACAGTAGCCTGGGGCGAAGGAGAGAGACCTGCCTACGCTGAAAAAGCTTCGGCGGGTGAAAGAGATGAAGCACAGCAGCCCTGTGTCAACAGAACTGCGCGAGGTTGTTGGCGACGACGCCAATAAAGGTGTTGACGTAGGGAGAGGAACGAACTGATAGCTTGCTGAAGAGGCCGGAGTTTTTTTGAGGAAAAACTCAATTGAGTAGTTATCTTTATATTCGTGAAACCCCTGCTGCTCTTCATCATGTTATTATTATGCCTGAACGGGTTGGGGCAAACGCATACAGTAACCGGAGCGATTAATGATGTAAGAAACAAGCCTGTGATCCAAGCGGCAGTCACTTTATCAGGCGAGGGCAGCAGATTCAGTACTCAGCCGGATGATAACGGCAATTTCAGTTTTAAAGAAATTAAAAAAGGTTTTTACTACATTACTATTACAGCACCCGGCGTAGATACACTCATTGACAGCTTTCGTGTGTACAATACAAATGTATCTCTGGGTATTATGCGCATCAGAACCACAGTGCATATGCTTAATGAAGTAAGCATTGTAGAAAAGGTGATGTCGATGGTGCAAAAAGATGACACTCTGGAGTACAATTCGAAAGCCTATAAAGTAAACCCTGATGCCGATGCGGCAGACCTGGTGAAGAAAATGCCTTCTATACAGATCAACGACAAACAAATAACGGCACAAGGCGAAAACGTAATTAAGGTAATGGTGGACGGGAAGCCTTTCTTTGGCGAGGACCCGTATGCTGCACTCAAAAGCCTGCCTGCCGAAGTGATAGACAAGGTGCAGGTATATAACGAAAAGAGCGACCAGGAGCGGTTTACAGGCTTCAGGGAAGGTGCCACCAGCAAGACAATCAACATCGTAACCAAGCCGGGTAAACGGAATGGGCTGTTTGGCAATCTGTATGCTGGCTATGGAGCCGACAACAGCGACGACAATAAATATGGTGTTGGCGCTACCCTCAACAAATTCAAAGGGAACCGGCGCATTACACTTACACTGCAATCGAACAACACGAGTTCGCAGGATTTTACACCAGACAATTCAACATTATCGGCCGGTGCTGGTGCCGGTACCAGCACTACTCATGCTGCAGGTATCAGCTACAGCGACAAGTGGGGCAAAAAAACGGAAGTAAGCGGCAATTATTACTTCAGCCATACAGACAACAGCAACAATACGCAACTGCGCAAAACATATACATCCAGTAACGACTCAGGGCAAATATTCAATCAGTACAGCCCCACTGAGAACAAGGGCAGCTATCACCGTATGGGGTTACGCCTGAACTTTATCCCGGATACCAACAACTCTGTAATATGGACACCCAGCCTGACGCTCAGCAACAACAATGGCTACACCACCCGGACAGATAGCACACACCTGGGAGCCACGGCCATCAACAGTAATGCAGATACCAGCTCGGCGCATACTTCGAACTATTCTTTTGCATCAGGGTTACTGCTGAAGCACAGGTTCCATAAAAAAGGCAGAACCATATCGGCCAACCTGTCTGGCGGGCTGCGGAACAATGACGGCAATACGATACACACTGCCCAGAACATTTACTATACAAGCCCTGCGCTGAACGACATTATCAACCAGCAATCTAAACAAATGCAGCAGTCGTGGAACGGATCAGCGAACGCGACGTATACAGAGCCTATAACAAAACACGGGTTGCTGAAACTTGAATACACCTACAGTTATCAGTATTCGGGCTCAGACAAAGGCACAAGCAATTATGATGCCAGTACAGGCACCTATTCCCTACCCGACCCGAAATATTCAGACACCTTTGCAAACAAAACCAACACGCATAAAGCCGGGGTGAGCTACCAGATACAACATGGCAATACTGAATTCTCAGTAGGCGTAAACTATCAGAACCTAACTCTTAACAATCAACGCACCTCATCGGGCTACCCGCAGCTGAGCCAGGATTTTTCTTCCATACTGCCTATTGCTACATTGACTTACAAATTCACCAAAGCCAAGAACCTGCAGGTGAATTACACCACCAATACACAAACCCCGTCACTGACGCAACTACAGCAAGTGGTTAACAATAACGATCCACTGCACCTTACAGAAGGCAACCCCGGACTGAAGACCCCTTACAGGCACAACATATCTGTGCGGTACAATGGTACAGGAAAGGATGCCAAAACAAGTTTCTCCATATCACTGAACGGGAGCCTGACTGAAAATCCTATTGCATCGAACACTATCACGGCCACATCAGATACGGTAGTAGGACAAAATATTATACTGGCCAAAGGATCGAGGTTTACAACGCCTGTGAATACAGGGAGCAGCAGTTCGGCAAGTGCAAGTATCAGTTATGGAATGCCGCTTGAGTTTATTAAGTGCCACCTGAATATTCATTTAAATGCAGGCCTCACCAACACCCCTTCTATCATCAACAACCAGCCTAACCAATTACAGAACAAGAATGGCGGCGTCAATATATCCCTGAGCAGCAACATCAGTGACAAAATAGATTTTCTTGCTGCCACCAGCCTGAATGTAACGGCCAACAGCAATACTGCCAATTCGTCCAGTAATACTACCACAACATCCAGCCACAGCAGTGCCTCACTGAACCTCAGATTATTGAAAGGATTCGTATTCAGGACATCGCTGAGTTATGATGCCAATAGCGGTTTATCGGCAGGCTACAATCAGAACTACCTGCTGTGCAATTTCAGCCTTGGCAAAAAAATATTCAGGAACCAGCAGGGAGAAATCAGAGTATCGGTATTTGATGTGCTGAATGAAAACAACAACATTCAGCACAGTGTCATGGATTCGTACTACCAGGATTCACGCAGCAACATTGTGCAGCGCTACTGGCTGCTGGTATTCAACTATAAGCTCAGTGAATTTAAAAAAGCTGCAGGCAACTAAGGATTGAAAGAAGGAATACCACGCAATTGGACTTTTAAATCCGGGGCATGAATATTTAACCGCAGAGTCGCAAAGGCTAAACCCTCATTATGTAGAAATGCCGCCTTTTAATACTTAGTTGGTATATAACACCCGATGGGGCGAAAAAAAATCAATGACAAAACCTCCACTCCTAAAGGAGCCTTACAGTTGCCGAAAATTAAGGCCCAATAGGTACTAATTCAGTGAAATAGTAGGCATCATTGCCGGCTGGTTATTATGAAATAGCAGCGGATGGCAAGTTACATCTGTAAAGAACTGGTACAGCGGAAACTTCAATACCAACTCCATTGCCTCCTGTTCATCTTCGGCATTGATTACGCACCATACCATGCTCCGGTTTTCAGCCACGCTGTATGATAATATACGGCCCTCAGAAAACAACTTATTGACCTGAGCCCTGTGCACAGGTATCACCGCAAAAAGTGATTCGTCAAATTCAGGCAATTCCAACTGAAACAAAAAAGCTCCCATGAAACCTGTTTTATCAAACAGAAAAACAAACTAACGCAGCAACGTTACATTACCGTGTTTCTTCAGCCTCTTGCCGCCGACACAGAAACCATCTGCATCCCACACATACACGCCCATCTGGCACGGCTGATTGTTGTATGTACCATCCCAGCGCTTAGTAGGATCGTTTGTTTCGAACACCAGTATGCCCCAACGGTCATAAACCCTGAAATGGTTAAGCTTAACGATTTCCTTATTGTTAACGCCAAATTTATTTACGGCAGAATAAGGGCTGTTAGGAGAGAAAGCGTTTGGAACATAAAAGTCGCCGCAATCAAGATGTACCACAACTGTATCTTTTGCCGTACAGCCAGCTTCGTCAGTTACCGTCAGATAATATGTATAATCGTTTGGCGGGAAGCAGTAAGGATTAGGTACGGTAGAATCACTCAGGAACTCAAATGGTTCCCAATGGTAATTGTACCTTTTGTCGAGGGTAGTCATAGGCCCACCGAGCAGCGATTTAGCACCATCGAGTATCCAACGGTCCGGGCCTGCATCAGCCCTTACCTTCCGTACATGTACCCTGATACCAGTGTCTATGATACATCCGAAAGGATAGTACAAGGTTACAGGATATGTAGTCGAATAATCGGGATATACCTTAACTGAGTCCCTGTAAATGTATGAAGTATCTATGTTGTACCTTGATGTCCACCTGAATGAATCGGCCAGGGTAGAAATAGCATACAACCTGATGGTATCGCCTTCACAGATTGTAGTATCCTGATTCATTGCAATAGGAGGGAATGGCAATACTGTTATGGTTTTGCAATCCACACGCATATTAGGCTGCCCCTGATTAATGACGAAGTATACATTGTACACTCCCTGAGTATCGTAAGAATAAACAGGTGGCTTAATTTCTGTAAATGATGGAATAGTAGAATGATGGCACTGCTCAACAGCGATGCGGGTAAGGGTGCTATCGCCTGCATTTACAATAAAGCAGTACAGGTCATCGTTGGTTTTATTCCTCAGCACATTTGAAATGCCTGAAGGCCAGTACATGGAGCCTTTGTTGTTGTAGTCAACAGCATTGTAAGGCCCGGTAACACTTGCCATCTGGATAGCGATGAGCTGATGTGTGGTACTGTCAGTAATGTATGCATACAACCCTCCGCAATCCCTTGTAACAGTGATGGAAGAAGGCATATCAATCCTATGGTTGAAGGTAAGTGGAGAAGGATCGGGCGGAGTCAGGAACGGATCGCTTTGGAGGCGCGTAGCGGAGATATCTGCTATATCCGGATAGAGGCTGTCGGTCAGGTCAATCCTTGTAACGAAACTGGTAACACCTTCATTGGTAACGAACAGGTACCACTTGCCTTTGTCTAAAATGCCTGACATATCAGTAGGGCTTTGCAGGAAATTGCTGACGTTGCCGTAATCAAACAGCTTGGGCGTGTTTGAAATGTTGTAAGAGAAATCGAGGCGGATAAGGTTGCTGGTGGTGTGATTAACCACATAACCGTACCACTGGTTGTTTTTATCCTGCGCCACGAACATACCTTTAGGGTAATTGAGCAGGCTGTTGTAGTTGCCAAAGTTAGCCACGTTAGGGCGCGGATTACTCAGATACAGGCCAAAGTCTACACGGCCAATAGTTGAAGTAGTTTGCTCAAAACCGCCAGTCACGAATATGAACCATTCGCCTGATAATGTGTCTTTTACGATGAAAAGAGAAGTAGGATTTACGGGCAGGCCATTGTTCAGGTTTCCGAAGTTTGTGATAGAAGGTTTGTTGGTAAGGCTAGTGCCGAAATTAAGCCTGATCAGTTCTGTAGTCCTTGAATTCACCACAAAGCCATAGTAGTTGCCATTGTCATAAGCGATTTCAATACCATCAGGGATATGAGCATTGAAACTGTCGCCGAGGTTTTTGCCGGTTGGGGCGTTCATCATATAACCAGAGCAAAAGCCCCAGTAATAAGAAGATGCACCAAAAGCAGGAGTATCAGGGAGTAGTGTTATTGGCTGGCCAATACACACCGTATCCGGCGCATAAAACAGCGAATCTGGTGACAACCTGAGTGTTTGCGCACCGGCTTTATTCAGTAACGACAATAACAATACCGTTATTAGTAATAAATATTTTTTCATATTTCGGCTAAAGTATATCCTAAACTTCCGCTAATATAGGCTAATACTAGGAAAGTTCGGTAGTAAAAGCGTATATTTATTTCTGTAAAGCAAAATTATATATGTCCGGTAAAACAAACGCAAGTCATTTATTAATTAAAGGTTTAATACTATTATTATTGGCCGCCGGCCAAAGAGCTGCAAATGCCAAAGAAGGAATGTGGATACCTGCCACTCTGAAGGCCCATGAACAAGATATGAAGAGCCTGGGCTTACAGATACCTGTGGATGTTTTGTATAATGAAAACGGCACCGGGCTGAATAATGCGGTGGTACTCTTTGGGAGGGGATGCACAGGGGAAATTATTTCGCCACAGGGGCTAATACTCACTAACCACCACTGCGGGTACGGGAGTGTGCAGGGGCTGAGCACCACTGAGAACGATTATTTTGCCAATGGCTTTTTTGCTCAGAGCCAAAAAGATGAGCTTCCCGTGGCTGGCCTGACCGTTACCTTCATCAGGCGTATGGAAAATGTGACAGAGCGGATACTGGACGGCATAGTCGACACCATGAGAGACGCAGGCAGAGACAGCCTTATAGCCAGAAGAATAAGAGCTACTGAGGAAGACTTTAAGGAAAAAACGCACATGGATGCGATGATCAAGCCATATTTTGATGGGAACCAGTACTGGGTGGCTATTGCCGAAACATACAGAGACATAAGGCTGGTTGGGTTTCCGCCAAACGGAATAGGTGCATTTGGCGGCGATGTAGAAAACTGGATATGGCCGCGCCATACAGGTGACTTCAGCATGTTTAGGGTATATGCAGGGGCGGATAATAAGCCCGCAGACTACTCTAAAAGCAACAAACCGTACCGCACGGAGCAATATTTTAAAATCAATGTATCAGGGTACAAGGAAAATGATTTTACGACGGTATATGGATTCCCAGGTACTACGGTAGAGAACATCTCGTCCTTTGAACTCAAGCAGGTGTACAGCATTACCGACCCCATAGCGATAGCTGCCCGCACCAAAAAACTGGATGTATGGACAACGCATATGGGCTGGTCGAGAGAGACGTTTCTTAAATACACATCGAAGCGGGCGGGAGTAGCCAACGGCTGGAAGAAATGGCAGGGCGAAGTGGCAGGACTAAAAGTAAATGATGCGACGGGTAAGAAGCAAAAATTTGAAGCAGCTTTTCAGAAGTGGGCAGATACGGCAAAACGCTACCCCTATGCAAAAACACTGCTGGGCGAAATAAAGAAACTGGCGGAAACTGTATACCCTTTGATAACACAGGACCAGTATAACAAAGAAGCAGCACTGGGCGTAGAGCTGATAGCACAGGCATCGGCGATGGAAAAAATGATTGCGTGCTTCAGGCAGCCATATACAGAAAAAGAACTGCAAGATACACTCACCAAACTGGTAAACGGGATGGCTGGTTTTTATAAAAACTATGATGCGGCTACTGATAAAGATGCCTTTATGGTACTGATGGATATGTACCTTAAGAACTCAGGCGACTGGCTGCCTGTTTATTACAAAACCCAGTACGAAATGCACCTGAAAGATATGGCTACGTGGGCAGGGGACGTTTATGGAAACTCGCTGCTGGCGTCGAAAGACAAGCTTGCAGCCTTTGCGGCAAGGGCTAAAAAAGAAGACAGCGCACAGCTAATAAACGATGCCGCATGGCAGTTATATAACTCCATGAACACCACCCGTAAAATGCAGATAAGCCCGGTGCTGAAAGACTACTACTCAAACATGCGCTACCTGAACAGGCTGTATACCAAAGCTCAGATAGCGATGAACAAAACGAAGACTTACTACCCGGATGCGAACCTGACACTGCGTGTGGCATACGGTCAGGTGAAGGGGCTGGACCCGGACGGCCCGCCGAAATATTCCTTCCAGACCACGCTGGGCGAGGTGATAGCGCTGGATGATACTGCCTCTGATATTTTTAAAGTACCAAAAAAGCTAAAGGAACTTTATGCCCAAAAAGACTTTGGACGATGGGGAGTAAAAGGTACTGTGCCGGTAGCCTTTACTGCATCCAATCACACATCGGGCGGCAATTCCGGCAGCCCGGTACTTAATGCGAAAGGTGAACTGATAGGCACGAATTTTGACCGAGCATACGAGGGCACTATGAGCGACTATTATTTTGATCCCAACCGGTGCAGGAATATTTCGGTAGACATACGATATACGCTGTTTGTGGTAGAGAAATTTGGCGGTGCGGGCTGGCTGATAGATGAGATGAAGATAGTGAAGTAACGTTCCTAGAAAAATATAAACCCGACCCAGATGAGAGTGATTGCTTTGAAAAGTGCTGTATGGGAAGCGTTGCACCCGATGGGGTGCGAAAATGAACAATAATAATTTCTACAAGGCTTTGACTCCTAAAGGAGTCGAGGCCTTGTCTGCTTTATCAGATG
>OMJB01000024.1 GCA_900299255.1 Sphingobacteriales bacterium | reverse complement strand
TTTATATTCTTTAACTTTTAGAAATAAAATCTGGCACGTTATGTGGATAGGGTATAGTAACCAAAACAATTTTTAAAAAAATGAAAAAAGCAATCTTTGCGATAGCTATCGCAGCGGGCCTGATGGCCGCAACTGTTTCTGAAGCCCAGGTGACAAACGGCAAAGCCGCAAAAACAAAAACTGTAAAAGCTACAACTGCGCCGGCTGAACAGAAGTCATTGACAAAAAATGCCAAGGAAAAACCTACCACTGTTGGGTCTGATCAGGATAAAGTAAAGTCCAAAAAAGGTACCAAAGCTGGGAAATCTGCCACGAAAGCTACAGATGCCAAACCTGCAGCAAAGAAGGAAGTTAAAACTCAGGGCAGTAAGAAACAGGAGGCAGGTAAATAGAATGCACGATGGTATTCAAAATGGGTGTGCTGAATTAACAAGCGCACCCATTTTGAATTTATGAAGCGCTCATTTTCTTTCTGTAAAATAATGTACTGCAATTACTGCTACGCAGAACGTTTTGAGCAGTCTGCTGCAGCATCTCTGAGGTAACAGCCTGGTAATTGCCCCATTCTTTATTGATCAGCGCAGCATCCCCTATCAACTCATAAAAAGCAAGGTTGTTAGCACGGTTAAGCAGCGTCATGTCCTCAAATGCAATCATTGCCTCAATTTTGTTTTTCGACTTCTGCAGTTCATCAGCAGTAACACCTTCTGACATGAGGAGCGATATTTCTCTTTCTACAGCAGCATTTGCAGCTTCGATACTTTTTCCTTCCCGTATTTTCCCTTCTATTACCAGTAGGCCCGGATCGATGCTGCCAGTATGGTAGCAACTGATATTGCTGAACAACTGCTCTTCTTTTACCAGTTTCTGAAAAAGGCGGGAAGCGGCACCGCTACCCATAATTTCTGTAATCAGGTCAGCTGCATAGTACTCCGGAGACAGTCGGCCACTTATATGCCATGCTTTGTACAGCGCATCCAGAGGCACATCGGCATAAAAGGTTTCCTGTCTTGCTTCTTCCTGCCTGGGTTCTGCGGGGATCAAGCGGTTATATTTGTCTCCTCCTGGTATATTCCCAAACCATTTTTCTGATAGTTCTTTAACCTGCTCTGTTGTTACATTTCCTGCTACGCACATAATAGCATTTACAGGTGTGTAATGTTTAAAAAAGAATGCTTTCACCTCTTCAAGTTTAGCCTCTTCAATCTGTTTCAAATCTTTACCTATAGTGGGCCACTGGTATGGGTGGGTTTTGTAGGCGAGCTTGCGCAGCAGATGCCAGGCATCTCCGTATGGCTTGTTCAGGTAATGTTCTTTAAATTCTTCACACACCACTTTTCTCTGCACATCCAGGCTTTTTTCATTGAACGCAAGTGAGAGCATCCGGTCGCTTTCCAGCCAAAATGAAGTTTCAATATTTTTCAGGGGGAGCTGCAGGTGGTAATTGGTTATGTCGTTGGTAGTATATGCATTGTTTTCGCCGCCTGCCATCTGCAGGGGTTCATCATATTCCGGAATATTCACACTGCCGCCAAACATCAGGTGCTCAAATAAATGTGCAAAACCGGTGCGGGATTGTTCTTCGTCCCTTGCGCCCACATCGTACAATATGTTCATAGCAACCATAGGGGTAGCATTGTCTATATGCACAAGTACCCGTAGTCCATTGTCAAGTGTGAATCTTTCAAATTGAAGCATATAATTTCTTATTGGCTCAAAGTTAACCGTTTTAGCCTGAAGAAAATGAAATTCGATTATTGAGTAAGTTAAAAGAATACAAGTGAAGCGGGCGCGTGGTTAAATTGGTGCCAAAGCCGAATTCGTGATATTTACGGTATCGTCAGAGTTACCACAGTGCCTCTGCCTGTTTCACTGTCAATTTCTACCCTTCCGTTATGTTTTTTTACGGCATATTCTACAATCATTAATCCTATTCCCGTTCCCTGGATTGTTCCAACGTTGGATGCTCTGTAAAATGTTTTGAAGATATCACGTATATCGCTTTTAGGTATGCCGATACCATAATCTTTTACCCGTATTTTTAGTGATCCTTCTTCAACAAATACTTTAAGTTCCGGGCTTTTTTTGTTGCGTGAATATTTAAATGCATTGGTGAGGATATTGGTCACAGCGTATTTTAACAACTTGTCATCAAAATACCAATCACTGGCTTCCGGAGCAATTTCAAGTTCCAGTGTTCTGCCATCTCTGTATGGCCTGAACAGATAGGTGATGTCCTGAATGTACTTTTCAACATCAACGGTAGATTTGCTGACTTCTACTTCTCCTTTCTCAATTTTATTTACAATCATCAGCTCATTCAGAATGTCTGTCATTGAATCAACTTCCTTGAGTATCCTGTCTATGTGTACATTGAAAGTTTCATTCTGGTAGATCATCTGCAGTAGTTCCGCATTTGAGTATATGATTGTGAGTGGAGTTCTGAGTTCGTGTGAGGTAATATTGATAAACCGGCTTTTTTGCTGGTTTAACTCTTTCTCTTTCACAATGGCACGCATCTGTTCGGTTACATCCAGGCCGTATCCTATCACGTATTCAAGGCCGTCCTGATTGTTAAAAGTGGGTTGCAGTAACCGCAGCGAGTATTTTTCACTTTTTTCGAAATACTCCAGAAACCGGATTTCTTTTTTTTGTGCAATAGCCTCCTGCAGATGTTTCCTGCGTATTTTGGGAATCTCTAAATCGAGATTTCTTTGCTTATAAAAATCAAAATCGTCCTTGTCAATCATCCATTGGCGCAGTTCATCGTCCTTTATGGCATATTTATTAATGAACTTATATTTGTAGTCTGTTGACACTATAACAACTTCTGCAGGCAGGTCATTTAAAATTTTTCTGAAAAATTCTCTCTGAGCAGCAATTTCCTGCTCTGTCTTCACCTGCTCTGTCACATTTGTTATTGTGCCCACCAACTTCACCGGTTGCCCTTCATGGCTGAAAAGGATACATTTTGCATTGACCTTAAAGTAAGATACGACATCCTTTATGGTTAACTCCAATTGGTCGATCTGGCAGGATGGATTACTAACAGAGATTTTGTTGATGCAGTTTCTGACTGTTTCGGCCTGACCGTTTTTCTCAAGCATGCAATTAATGCTAGAAAAGGAAATTTCTGTTTGTGAACTAAACCCAAGGAGTTCTTTGAATTTCCCCGTTGCCTCTACATCAAGGCTTTTAGTGTCCAGCGTCCATAAACCAACATTGGCCGATTCAATAGTTAATGCAAGCCAGTAGCCCTGCTGTTCAAGTTGTATATCCAGCAGTTTCCTTTCTGAAACGTCTGATATCATGTGTATGCGGCCGATATTTTTATTATCCTTGTCGAATATCGGAAAAACAGTTGCACCAAACCAGGACGAATTATGCCCTACATTTTCAAAATAAAATGGTTCGCCCTTCGCAACCATTTTATCAACAAAGTCGCCAGGTACATAAACCGAAGCATTGCCATATATAGCTTCCCTTGGGCGTTTGCCCAGTATGTCTTCCGTTTTTTTTCCTGCAAAAGCTATAAAGTGGTCGTTACACCAAACTATGTTCCCGGCACGGTCAGAAAGTGTGACGCCATATGATTTTTCAAAATTATCGAGTTCATTAAGATACTTGGTGTTTATGAACTGTAGAAATAGCCTTTGCAGGTCCGGTTTTTCATATTTTAAATGAACCAGAGGCACTAATTTGTTAAAATACAGCAGCACTTTGAGTTTGATATTTTCATGATGGCTTTTCAAAGGATAACCATTGAAAACTATCATTTCTGAAATCCGGCTGAACCTTCCTCTGATCACATCTGAATATTCAGCCCCCTTTCTGTAGATCAGGCAATCATTGTAAGTATCAGGGTCCTTGCTGTCAAATTCTTTGCTGGACAAGCTAAAAATGACAAAGGCATCATATAGTTTTTTGCTCTCGGTCTCCTTGCTTTCCAGTCCATAGCCGGTACCTATCTTCAGCAACGTAAAATCAGGTGATATAATTATTGCGTAAGGATTTATCGCGGAGAAATCATCCCACCTGAGGCTAAAACTATCTAACGGCTGGCTGTTCAATTCAATCAGATTTTATTCAGCAGATAAAGTAATTCAGCTTTTGAATTCACGTTGTACTTTGAGTATATGTTCTTCAAGTGGTAGTTAACAGTAAAGAATGATTTGTTAAGCTCTGTTGCAATTTCTTTATAACTTTTACCTGTCAGCAGCAATTTAACTATTTCATCCTCTTTTTCGGTCAATTTACTATAGTTCTCCAGTTTTTTTTCTTTCGATATCTGGAGTGTGCTAATCAGTTTTGATGCACTCAGCGGGTGGAGGTAGGAGCCATTTTTCTGAATGTCAGCTATGATGGATTCAAGCTGGCTGAAAGAGAATGGCTTATACAGAAAGCCACATGCGCCGTTTTCCAGTGCTTTCATAACCAGCTCAGGAGATTTGTCGCCGGTAAACAGAATGATGTTAGCGCCTTTGAATTTCTCCTTCAGCTTTGAAATTGATTCAATTCCGGAGCCATTAGTAACGTGCTCATCCAGCAGGATAAAATCCGGATTGTATTCGTGTTCTATTTGCAGCACATCATCTACACAATCAGTTGAAAATGTGACGATGCATCCGTTTAGTAACAGATACTCCTGTAGGCTGGTTCTTAATGCGGTATCATCTTCAATTAACCCCCAAAAAATGTTTTTCATAAATCAGTTCAATTGCAGTTAATTAATTTCGGAATTTTCAACAGATTCCTGTGAGACCACGAATGATATTTTTTCATCTGCTATTTCAATATTGAAATCCAGATTGGATTTCAAGCAAAGTTCTTTACAAATATACAATCCCAGGCCAAGGCCGTTATGTGATTTGTCATCATGGAATTTGCGGAATGGTTTGATTAGGCTCGTATCAAAATTCAGGCCACGGCTGATATTGTTTGTTACAAACAGCCTGAACCCTCCATTCGCAACAGCTGTAAGCGAAACAGAAGGAGTTTGTTTTTTACTGTCATGTTTTACTCCGTTATCTATCAATTCAGTTACAATGATATTGATGTAGTCGCTGTCAAATCGCTTCACCGGCACAAATTCCACATTGCTTTTTATCGTGTCCCAGTTATGAATGAGCCCATTGTTATAGTACTCTATGATCTGAAGCACTATATCACTGAAGTAAATATAATTGCCAAAAGCGCCTTTATCTGTATTTACAGCTTCCTTGTTGCTCAGAATGGAGAAAACCATAAGGTTTCGTGTATTTCTGAAAATC
Organism: Sphingobacteriales bacterium; assembly: GCA_900299255.1. Taxonomy (GTDB): domain Bacteria; phylum Bacteroidota; class Bacteroidia; order Chitinophagales; family Chitinophagaceae; genus Nemorincola. The sequence continues at coordinate 27,310 of OMJB01000024.1, read as the reverse complement.
CGGAAACTTGAAACATAGATTGCGTTAATCGCTTCCTTAAAGTCGTTTACATTAATGCGGTCCGGCGAACTTTCAATAAGAAAAGAGCCATTTATAAGGCTATTCAGAGGAGTCATAAACTCCTGCTTGAAGTTCTGGTTGATTATGTTGACCCAGTTCTTGTTAAGCTGTTCCTGAATGAATTCTTTGCGGGTTTCGTTGAGTTTCAGGCGTGCATTGATTGTTTCTATCAGTTTTTTGCTGTCGAACGGCTTGGTGATATAGTCATCAGCCCCATGGTTACGGCCCTTTCTTATATTCTGCTCTCCGGCATAGGCAGTAAGAAAAATAAAGGGCAACTGAAAATGCTCCTTATCATTTCTCACGCTCTTCAGGATGTCATAGCCATCTATGTCAGGCAAATTAATATCGCATAATACGAGGTCAATGGCATGCTCTTGAATGGCCCTTAATCCGTCATTGCCATCATATGCGATTACAACATTGAATTTTTTATGCCTGAGGATGGCGCATAATGCAGCAGATAATTGAATATCGTCTTCTATAACAAGTATATTCTTTTCCAAAGGTGTAGGTTTTTATATTCAGCTTAACCTGGTTACGATATTGTTGAAATCGAATGGTTTTTCGTAATAGCCATTTATCAGTCCGGTATTGATTTCCTGCCCGGTAATATTCTCTATAAAAACATCTTCTGAATTACTGCTGGTAATGTAGATATCCAGGTTCTTAATCTCAGGTTAGGAGCTTAATGCCTTCAAAAATTCATAACCGTCCATAACCGGCATATTCAGGTCCAGAAGGCAGGTTGAAATACATTGGTCTTTATTCAATTCTTCTAGTGCCAAAAATCCGTTTTCAACTATAATTGATTCAAACCCGCTGTTGTGCAGTATTTGTTTGAACATATTTGCTGAAAATAGATCATCTTCTACAATTAAAACTTTTTTACTCATCAGGATTGCTCTGTGTTTTAGCGCTAAAAATTGTTAATTCCGGGTTAGGTTTTTACTATAATTAGCAGTCGTTATAGAATCTTAAATTGAATTGCTATCTGTTTTGCCGTAATGCTATCAATTATAGCAAGTTTTTACACTATTTCAATCCTTCAAAAATAGGGTTCTAAGAAATAGTTAAGGCTACTTGAATTAGTAGTTGTGGCATTTTGCAGTGCTGCTCTTTTATGTGTAATCGAAATGCTGTAGCCATGGATTTTTTGAATGCTGCCGTGCTTTTTCCTGTTGATTTTTCTACCTTTGTCGGGCAAGTCCGTTATTAAAGTTCCAGTTTTGTGTATGAAGTAAATCACTATTACCGGCTTACTGCATACATTTTTCAAAGGTAGTAATTACCGGACGCTGGTTTTTTTATCCACAAATATCTACATGTAGCATAATTTGTTGATAATCAAGCGTTAGTGGCAGGGCCTCGTAGTACAATGGATAGTATAAGAGTTTCCGAAGCTCCAGATTCAGGTTCGATTCCTGACGAGGCCACTACAATCAGAGCGGGAGCGAAGCATCCCGCTCTATTATTTTCAGCATAATCGAAGATGATAGCATTATATTATTAATAAATAATATTCGTTTGAAAGGCTTAAATTTTCTCTGCTGATTACCAAACCGGATGAAGGCGTAACTTTATTCAGCCAAACGCCCAAGTGAAACTCGTAATAAAAAATATGGTTTGCCCCCGTTGCATCACATCGGTAGAGCAATTGTTGCAACAAAATGGCCTTGTTCCAAAGTCAGTGCGCCTGGGAGAAGTAGAGTTGCAGGCGGTGCCGGGAAAAGAGGCAATGAAAAACTTTACAGAAGGCCTGAAGCGTACAGGATTTGAGCTGCTGGACGACCAGAAAATGCAGCTGATAGAGCAGGTCAAGACGCTGCTGATAGGCAAGGTACAGTCGGGCGATATAGAAGAGCATTTCAGTATCAGCAGGTTTCTTTTGCAGCATATCCACAAGGATTATTCTGCCGTTTCAAAACTATTCTCCGGCGTTGAAAGCATTACGATAGAACAGTTTTTCATATTGCAGAAGATCGAAAAGGTCAAAGAATGGCTGGCATATGATCAGCAGTCGCTGCAGCAGATAGCAATAAGCCTTGGGTACAGCAGCCCACAGCATTTATCGGCTCAGTTCAAAAAAAGTACAGGTATGACGCCTGGCCAGTTTAAACAACAGGGCGTTACGCACCGAAAACCGATAGACAATCTACGGCCCTAGCTGTTACTAAAGCATATATTCTCCATGCAAGCATTGAATATCTGTACTTTATTTCCTTAAAAATATAATAAGGCCGCTGGTGGACTGCCGAAATTTGTACAAAGTACCGTGCCGATGATTGAAGTAAACAACACAATAGTGCTTCCGTTGCAGGGAATGAGCAGTGCCCACTGCGCCCTGATAATAGATAAAGCAATTGGTAAAATACCTGGTGTATTGCAGCATGAAGTTGATTTTAACAATAGCAGGGCTATACTCACCGTGCAGGACGAAGAAATTATTCATGAAATTATAAAAGCGGTGAAGGCAGCTGGTTATGAAGTGCCCACTGTTACAAAGTCTTTTCCTGTACTCAATTTGTCATGTGCATCTTGTGCAGTAAGTGCCCAGAGTATGCTGCAGCACACAAAAGGTGTGTTAAATGCTTCAGTCAACTTTGGCAACGCAACTGCTCTGGTAGAGTATATTCCGGCTGTTGCTGGCCCGCAACAAATGAATGCCGCTCTTCAGGGTATTGGTTATGGCCTCATGACTGATGAAACAGAAGAAGCAAAAGATGCACTGGAACAGCAGCGCAGTAAGCAATACCGGCAATTGGTTTGGCGAACTGCCGGTTCGGTTTCATTGTCCGCACCGCTCACGATTATTGGGATGTTTTTTATGAATATGCCTTATGCAAACTATATTATGTGGGCGTTGGCTACCCCTGTGGTTTTTATATCCGGGAAGCAGTTTTACACAGGTGCATGGAAGCAGCTGAAAAATCGTTCGGCTAATATGGATACACTCGTAGCGCTGAGTACTGGTGTGGCTTATCTGTTCAGTGTTTTTAATACAGTATGGCCTTCTTACTGGCATGCCAGAGGGCTGCACGCACATGTTTACTTCGAGGCCTCTGCTGTGGTGGTTTCTTTCATTCTGCTGGGAAAACTGCTGGAAGAAAAAGCAAAAGCCGGCACTTCTACAGCAATAAAGAAGCTGATGGGCCTCCAGCCCAAAACAGTGTTTGTGATTGACAGTCGCGGCCAGCAGGTAAAAACGGATATTGCAGCTGTAAAACCCGGGGATATTATTTTGGTAAAACCCGGAGAGCGGGTTGCAGTAGATGGTACTGTTAGTGCAGGCTCATCATTTGTTGATGAAAGCATGATCAGCGGTGAGCCGATGGCAGTTGAAAAAACACAAGATGCCAGGGTATATGCCGGAACAATTAACCAGAAAGGCAGTTTTCAGTTCAGGGCAGACAGGGTAGGCGAAGGCACAGTTTTGGCACAGATCATAAAAATGGTGCAGGATGCGCAGGGCAGCAGGGCACCTGTGCAGCAGCTGGTTGATAAGATTGCGTCGGTTTTTGTGCCGGTTGTGATAGTCATTTCCATAATCAGTTTTTCGGCCTGGATGCTGCTGGGAGGTACACAGGGCACTGTGCAGGGTTTGCTGGCAATGGTTACTGTACTGGTTATTGCGTGCCCTTGTGCACTGGGCCTGGCTACGCCAACTGCCATAATGGTTGGTATAGGCAAAGGGGCAGAGAACGGGATACTGATCAAAGATGCGGAAAGCCTTGAGCTCATGAAGAAAGTGAATGCGGTGGTGCTGGATAAAACCGGAACGATAACAGAAGGCCGGCCTGAGCTGTTGCATCTTGAATGGAAAAATGCAGAGCGGTCAGAAGATTATGCTGCCCTGATGTATGCGATGGAGCTACAGTCGGAGCATCCGGTTGCTGAAGCTATTGTCAGGTATTTCAGTAACCGGCAAATGCGCAAAATAAACATCGAAAATTTTGAAAGTATTACAGGTAAGGGCGTAAAAGCGCAGTTTGAAAGTAAACAATACTATATGGGCAGCCTGGCATTGATTAAGTCTCAGGGCATCAGTATTGATGGCAGTTTATTGAAGTCTGCACAGCAGTGGCAGGATAAAGCAGCGGCAGTTCTGTGGCTGGCAGACACGGCTGATGTGCTGGGAATAGCCGCCATATCCGACAAGATTAAGCCTGCATCTGCAGCCGCTATCCGCCGTATGCAGTCGGATGGTATTGACGTATACATGCTTACAGGTGATAATACACACACAGCCAAAGCAGTTGCAGAGCAGGCCGGCATACTGCATTATAAAGCAGAAGTAATGCCCGCAGATAAAGCAACGTTTATTAAAGAGTTGCAGTTGCAGGGCAGGGTAGTGGCAATGGTGGGCGATGGTTTTAATGACAGCAACGCACTGGCACAGGCCGATGTAAGTATTGCCATGGGCAAGGGCAGTGATATAGCTATGGACGTAGCAAATATGACCATTGTCTCCTCAGACCTTTCAAAGATCCCGCAGGCAATCAGGCTTTCAGGGCGCACCGTTGCAACTGTTCGGCAGAATCTTTTCTGGGCTTTTATTTATAACCTGATTGGTATACCGCTTGCAGCAGGTGTATTGTACCCCTTCACAGGGTTTCTCTTAAACCCAATGATTGCCGGTGCTGCAATGGCACTGAGCAGCGTCAGCGTTGTGGGCAATAGCCTCAGGTTAAAGTTCCTGCAGTTGTAAAGGCATCCATACAACATCTTTCGTTGCTTTGACAACTTGTCGCAAATCTTCAAATTCCGGCAGGTGCATGTTTGTTGTATTTGTTTCTGTATTCCGCCGGGGTTAGCCCTGTTGTTTTTTTGAAAATGATCCGGAACGCCTTTGTATCGTTATAACCGATTTCCTGCATCACTTCACTGATGTTTTTCCGGCTATTCTCAAAGCTGCGCTTAGCTGCCTCAACTTTTACACGGTGTATGTACTCAAGTACTGCATGGCCTGTGGCGTGCTTAAACCGCCGTTCAAAACTGCGCCGGCCCAAAGCAGCCATTCCGGCAAGTTCAACAACTGATATTTTTTCCTGCACATTCTTTTCAATGTACTCCTGTATTTTTCTGATAGCAGCGTCTGTATGCTTTTTCTGGCCGTTGAAAATTGCAAAAGCAGCCTGGCTATCCCGGTCAAAGTCTATGGCAAAATATTTCGATGCCAAAATCGCAGTTGGCCTGTCCGTATATTTTTCAACAAGCTACAGCAGCAGGTTCCAGTATGAGCTGGCACCGCCGCTAGAGTATATCCTGTTTTCTTCTGTTACTATTTTTCCGTCCACTACATTCACTTCTGGATACATTTCTTTCAGCTCGCTAGCAAATCCCCAGTGCGTGGAGCATTTTTTATCCTTCACCAGCCCGGTTGCTGCCAGCAGAAAGGCGCCAACACACAGAGACGCAACTTCTGCGCCATTTGCATAATGGTGCAGTATCCAGGGTATCAGATCTTTATTCTGTGCAAGTGCATAGTTCATATCACCAAACAGTGCAGGAATTATGATGAGGTCGGTCTTATTCGTTTCCCCGGTAAGACGGTCGCATCGCACTGTGTAGCATCCACCATTCAGGCGAACTTCCTTATTGAATCCCACCAGTTGCACCTCAAATGCCGGGCTCTTTCCGCTCATGGCATAAAACTGATTTACAGTATTGAATAAATACTGGGGGTCGGCAATTGCCTGTATAACAGATGATTCAGGTACCAGAATACTAATGTGCATCATAGCGGGAATATGTTTATAGCAAACGATTGCTCTTGTCGCAAAATACCTTTTTATTGTCATTTTTGCGCATTGTGATTCTCGCTGTTTAATTTCAATTTTGTACGGCAAATTATCACCGTACTTTTACTACACTAAATCAATACTCAAATGGAAAACAATCAGGCTATTACTATTTCAGCAACAGTTAACGCCCCAATAAATAAAGTATGGGAAATCTGGACAGATCCGGAGCATGTGAAAAAATGGAATAATGCCTCGCCAGACTGGCATACGCCCAATGCAACCAATGACCTGAGGCCTGGTGGACGTTTTACCTTTACTATGGCTGCAAAAGACGGTAGTTTTAGTTTCGATTTCGGTGGTGTATACGATGTGGTAACAATAGGCGAATTTATTTCCTATACGCTTGACGATAACCGGAAAGTATCCGTTTCGTTCAAAAGCGATCATAACAAAACCGATATTGTGGAAACATTTGATCCTGAAAATCAGAATCCGGTCGAAATGCAGCGTGGAGGTTGGCAGGCAATTCTCGATAATTTTAAAAAGTACACTGAATCAATTTAATAACTTAAACTCTGCTCAATGGCATTACACAAGATCACACCATTTATCTGGTTCGAAAAAGAAGCTGCTGATGCAGCTAAGTTTTACACAACTGTATTCAAAAACTCAAGGATCATAAGCACCAACCCTATTGTAACTTCTTTTGAGCTGGAAGGGCTGCAGATTTCAGCTATCAATGGCGGACCGGTCTATAAACTCAGCCCTGCTTTTTCTCTGGCAGTCAGCTGTGATACACAGGAAGAGATAGATTACTACTGGAACACGCTGACCGAGGGAGGCCAGGAGAGTATGTGTGGCTGGTTGGTAGATAAGTTCGGTCTGAGCTGGCAGGTAGTACCTTCGGTATTGCCGCAACTGATGAACGACCCTGAACGCTCACAGAAGGTGATTGGTGCTTTTATGAAAATGAAGAAATTCAACATTCAGGCTTTGCTGGATGCGTAATCATTAATAGAATGTATACCTATGGATGCGATGCTCAAGCCACAGAATATTGATCAGTATATTTCTGGCTTTTCAGGGCCTGTATGTGAAATGCTACAGCAGATGCGGGCCATAATTGGTAAAGCTGCTCCCGAAGCTGAAGAAGTTATCAGTTATGGTATGCCGGCGTTCAGGTGCAGTGGTGCATTGGTGTATTTTGCAGCATTTAAGAATCATATCGGGTTTTACCCTACTTCCTCTGGTATCCGCAATTTTACAGATGGCCTTAAAGCGTACAAAACATCTAAAGGCGCTGTTCAATTTCCTTTGGGCCAGCCATTACCCGCAGCACTGATAACGAAGATTGTGAAATTCAGGGTAAGGGAAAACCAGGAAAAGGCGTTGCTGAAGAAAGCCGCAAAAACACCGCCGTCCAGGAAAACGGGGAAAACAGCGTAAAATGGGTTATGGCTGCATTTGAAATATAACCATAATCAGAAAAACCTATTCCGACTATTTCGTTACCTTTGCGCCACAAAATTTTCAAAAATGAAAGAAGTTTATATTGTTTCGGCCGTGCGTACACCTATGGGCGCATGGGGCGGTGCTTTGAAAGACATTTCTACAACCAAATTGGGTGCTACAGCAATTAAGGGCGCTGTTGAAAGAGCGGGCATTAATGTATCTGATGTTAATGAAGTGCTGATGGGCTGCGTTATGCAGGCCAATGTTGGCCAGGCTCCTGCCCGCCAGGCTGCCCGTTTTGCGGGTATACCTGATAATGTGCCATGTACTACTGTAAACAAGGTTTGTGCCAGCGGTATGAAAGCAGTTATGCAGGGTGCGCAGGCTATAATGCTGGGCGATGCTGATGTGGTGGTAGCTGGTGGTATGGAGAGCATGAGCAACGTTCCCTTCTACAACGAAAACCTGCGCTGGGGCAATAAATATGGTAATGTAACACTGATAGACGGTCTGGCAAAAGACGGCCTTACAGATGTGTACCACCAATACCCAATGGGCAATGCTGCTGACCTTTGTGCAAAAGAATGCAACATCAGCCGTGAAGCACAGGATGAGTTTGCTATTACCAGCTACAAGCGCAGCCAGGCCGCATGGGATGCCGGTAAATTTGATAAGGAGATTGTGGCTGTGGAAGTAACTCAGAAAAAGGGAGATCCTATTAAAGTCTCTAAAGACGAAGACCCATGGAATGTGAAGTTTGACAAGGTGGCTGGCCTCCGTCCGGCATTTACAAAAGATGGTACGGTTACAGCCGCAAATGCCAGTACCATGAACGATGGTGCGGCGGCACTGGTGCTGATGAGCAAAGAAAAAGCAGATGCTATGGGCATCAAACCAATAGCCAAAATAAAAGGCTATGCCGATGCTGAGCAGGCTCCGGAGTGGTTCACTACCTCGCCTTCCCTGGCTGTTCCCAAAGCTGTTGCAAAAGCAGGCCTTAAAATGGAAGATATCTCTTACTACGAGCTGAACGAAGCTTTCAGTGTTGTAGGCCTCGTTAATATGCAGAAAATGAACCTCTCCGCAGATAAAGTAAATGTGAATGGTGGTGCGGTCGCTTTGGGCCATCCGCTGGGTGCCAGTGGGGCTCGTATTATAGCCACACTGATCAGCGTTCTGGAGCAGAATGGTGCAAAATATGGTGCTGCAGGCATCTGCAACGGCGGCGGCGGTGCCAGTGCAGTTGTAATTGAAAAAGTTTAGGCTGTGAGGCACTAAAATATAAAACAAAACCCCATTTAACTGATGGGGTTTTGTTTTTGGGGGGTACTCAGCGGTATGTGGTTTTCAATCCCAGACACCTGACAGCTAAAAAAAATGGGTTTGAATTCTGTTCTCGGAAAAAAAATAACGATATTAGCGTCACTTTAGCATCAGTACATTTTAATTGAACAGTATGAAACACAAATTATTTCGAATCATTGCCTTGTTACTATTGATGATCAACCTGAGCAGTTGTTTCGAAAACAGGTGGTTTAAGTACCACAGAAAATACCACTACATTCATAAAAAGAATTATGCCAAAATGCACGCTCACCGAAATAGAGACTGGTGATTAGTGTATAGCATCCAGAACTTTGATACAATAGAAAGGCCCGCATTTGCGGGCCTTTCTATTTGAATATGTATCGCGTAATACACTATTAATACCTGTAGTGGTCAGTCTTATATGGACCTTCTTTAGGAATACCCAGATAATCTGACTGTGCAGTAGTAAGTTCTTCGAGCTGAGCGCCAACTTTTGCAAGGTGCAGGCGGGCAACTTTCTCATCCAGATGCTTTGGAAGCACATATACTTTGTTCTCGTAGTTAGCGTGGTTTTTCCACAGTTCTATCTGAGCCAGTGTCTGGTTTGTGAAAGAATTACTCATTACGAAGCTTGGGTGACCAGTTGCGCAACCCAAATTTACCAGGCGGCCTTCAGCCAGTACAATTACTTCCTTGCCATCAATGTTATACAGGTCAACCTGTGGCTTAATGGTATCCTTAGTGTTACCATAAGCGCCATTCAACCATGCCATATCAATTTCGATATCGAAGTGGCCAATGTTGCACACAATAGCTTTATCCTTCATTGCACGGAAATGTTTTTCCGTAATCAGGTCGCGGCAGCCTGAAGCCGTAACAACGATATCTGCTTCTTTAACAGCATCGATCATGCGTTTTACTTCAAAACCGTCCATAGCAGCCTGCAGCGCACAAATTGGATCTATTTCAGTAACCATAACGCGCGCACCTGCGCCACGCAGAGATAATGCGCTACCCTTACCCACATCACCGTAACCACCTACAACAGCTATTTTACCGGCCATCATTACATCGGTAGCGCGGCGGATAGCGTCAACCAGACTTTCCTGGCAGCCATATTTGTTATCAAACTTAGATTTGGTAACTGAGTCGTTCACGTTGATCGCTGGCATTGGCAGAGTGCCTTTTTCCATACGCTCATACAAACGGTGAACGCCGGTAGTTGTTTCTTCGCTCAGTCCTTTTATGTGCTGTATCAGTTCGGTATAGTTGTCCAGTACCATATTGGTCAGGTCACCTCCGTCATCAAGAATCATATTCAGCGGACGATCTTCGCTGCCAAAGAACAATGTCTGCTCAATGCACCAGTCAGCTTCTTCAAGTGACTGTCCTTTCCATGCAAATACACCAATACCTGCTGCGGCAATTGCTGCTGCAGCGTGATCCTGAGTAGAGAAAATGTTACAAGAACTCCAGCGCACTTCTGCACCCAGTTCCACCAGTGTTTCAATCAACACCGCTGTCTGTATAGTCATATGCAGGCAACCAGCTATGCGTGCTCCTGCCAATGGCTTTTTATCGCCATATTCAGCACGAATTGCCATCAAACCCGGCATTTCCGCCTCAGCAAGTCTGATTTCTTTACGGCCCCACTCTGCGAGGGTAATGTCCTTTACCTTGTATGGTAATTTGAAGTCAATTTTTGATCGAGTCATTGTGCTCATAAATATTTTAAATTAAAATGTCCGCAAAGGTATGAAATTAATAGATAGGAAATGTTAAAGAACATTGTTTAGTGTTATCTGCCTATTGCCACCGGCTATTTTGTTTACCTTAGTGTACCATCCTTAAAAAATGATCAGTTACCGCAAAGCCACTATTGAAGATATTTCAGCCCTCATCGCCCTCCGTATTGCCCTGCTTAAGAAGGTAATGGGAATTGAACAGGCACCTGTTGATATTTCGTCACAACTGGCTGCATATTATGTACAGCAAATACCTGACGGAAGCTATATCAGCTGGGTTGCGGTCGAAAACAATACAATTGTCAGCGCCAATGGCATTTTCTTTTACGATTTTCCGCCCAACTTTGTCACTACATCTGGCCAGCGTGCCTACATACTTAATGTGTACACCCTCCCTGAATACCGCAGGCAGGGAATATCCAAGGTGCTTTTTGGCAGGCTGATGGAAGAACTGGATGCGCGCGGCATAAAACAGGCGTCGCTCCATACCTCGCCCGATGGAATGGATATGTATGCCGGTTTCGGTTTCAAACCTAAAGGCAACGAAATGGTTTGGGGGCAGCACATCTGAGTTTTCTAAAAGCCGCCTTCTGAACTAACTATTTCTCTATTGCTGAAATGATTTCCGGGTTAGTAGGCTTCATGCCGGGAGCAAACACGCCAACCAGTTTACCCTGCTCATTAATCAGGTATTTCTGAAAATTCCATTTCACTTCGCTGTCTTTTAACCCATTATACTTCATGGATGTGAGCCAGACATAAATTGGTGCTTTCCCGTCACCCTTTACAGTTATCTTGGCCGCCATAGGGAACGTAACCTGATAGTTTTTTTCGCAAAAAGCAGCAATTTCATTATTTGAGCCTGGTTCTTGTGCGCCAAAATCATTGGCCGGGAAACCTACCACCACCAGTTTGCCTTTGTATTTTTTCGAAATCATTTCCAGATCAGCATATTGGGGCGTGTTCCCGCACTCAGAAGCAGTGTTAACGATCAGTATTTTTTTGCCTCTGTATTTTGCGAAATCGATAGTGCCTCCTGTAAGGCCAGCAACTTTAAAATCATATATGCTTGCAGGAACTGCATCAGCAGGTGCAGGTGTAAAAAAGAACATCAGTTTGAAGAGGAAAATTGCGAGCATCGTCATTTTTTGTGTTTTCTCAAAGGTAGGGATTCATTTGTTTTCCTGAATGTGATTTCCTGTAACGTGCAATTGATTTTATTTATGAAAGACCGAACCCGGAGTGCTGCTGCAGCGCCAATAGAAAAACTGTTTAGTGATTATAGTTTTACATTTGCATCATGGCATTCTCCCGAAAAATTTACTTCATCGACAAGTCTCTGATACTTACTACCAACAGGGAAGAGTATATGGCGGAACATCCCGCTGCAGAAAATTATCTGGTTTTTGAAGCGGCAACTGCCGATGCTTTTTCAAAAGCGCTTAATCAGCTGCAAAGACCGGGCAGAAATGGTGTCATAATTGAAGACGCATCTTCTGAAGCGCTCACCGCCCAGCTAGGTGCCATGTTTGAGCCAATTGATGCCGGTGGTGGTTTGGTGTGCAATGAAAACAATGAATACCTCATGATCTTCAGAAAGGGTAAGTGGGATTTGCCCAAGGGCAAGCTGGATGAAGGAGAAGATATTGCCGCCTGCTCTGTTCGTGAAGTGCAGGAAGAAACCGGGCTTGTTACAATTGATTTGGGAGAAAATATCTGCGACACTTTTCATATTTACGAACAGAACAGCCAGCAGATACTGAAGCGTACGGCATGGTTCCGTATGTCTGCTTCGTCTTCAGAAAAACTGACGCCCCAAAAAGAAGAAAACATACTTGAAGCACGCTGGATTAAAGCCGGAGATCTGGCTCCGTATCTTTCAAAATCTTATGAAGCAGTGCGTGAGGTATTTCGTGCTGCAGGTGTTGCATAGCTACACTTCCTGTTGAGGATACATTCATTACGGTCTGAATAAAAGTTAACTTTTTCGTGCTTTTTCGTTAACAAGACTTCAACAGGTTGTCTTGTAGTTTTGTGCCAAAAGAGCTGGTATGTCTGCATTCAGGCCGGTACGGCCGGTTGGTTTAGTAAAATTCAAATGGTGGCACTTAAAGAGCCAGAAAACCCTTTGGCTGATGATGAAAGAAGTAGCCAGAGGGCAATACAGGTTGTCCGCTTTGACGCTTGTGCTGACAGTGGCAGCGGTAAGCTATGTAATAATTTCTGAGGATGTTATTCCTGATCATTTTTTCATTGTCGGCTGGCTGGATGATGTACTGATAGTTTGTCTGGCTGGCAAAAGACTTTTGTTCGAAACACACCGGTTCAACCGATACAAAGCAATGGAGCGTAAATACAATGCTGACTGACATTAACATCGATATAGTTTTTCTCATTTTAGCAATATCGTTCTTGTGTATGCTTAATAAAGGGCTATTTGCCCGACTTTGTGGTTAATAAATCCAAGTTTGTAAATACTTTGATTAGTTTTATGACTTGCAATACAGTATCAGTTTCCCGAAATGCTGTTTATCTGCCTGCCGGTGGAAAGGTATTTTGTTGTTGTGCATGGTTCATTCGTTAGCTGTAGCGCAAACGAACTGGCAGTTTAAAAAAGAAGAGGACGGCATAAAAGTATTCACTGCCAAGACGCCCAATTCAAATTTCAAAGCCATACGGATAGAGTTTAACATCAATACCCGCCAGGCTCAGCTTGCCGCATACTTAATGGATGTAAGCAAACAGAACGAGTGGGTCTATGCCAATAAAAAGTCTGTGCTGCTTCGAAAGATCAACACAAATGAAATAGTATTTTATGCCGTTGTAAATATGCCATGGCCTGTTACCAACCGCGACTATGTTTCCCACGTTACTTTCACCCATCCCGATGCCAAGACTCTTAAAATAGATGCCAAAACAGAGTCAGGACTTATGCCCGAGAAGCCCGATCTGATAAGGGTCCGGTACTCGGAAGCCCATTGGTTGGTGAGTGCTATCAGCCGCGATGTGCAGCATGTGGTATATACCGTTCAGTTTGATCCGGGAGGTGTATTACCTGCATGGATTGTGAACCTGTTTCTGGCCAAAGGCCCCGTTAATACTTTTCAGAAACTGCGCGAAGGTGTAAATAAGCCTGAGTTCAAAAATGCAACCGTAGATTTTATCAAAGAATAGTGGGCGATACCCCAAAAGCAATTATATTTTTACTTCTTTTGGCATAAACATTCCTGCATCTCCGCCGTTGCGGATTACATCTCTCACCAGAGTTGAGGAAATTGTAGAATACAGCGGTGAACAGGTAAGGAAAACTGTTTCTATTTCCGGTGCCAGCATTCGGTTCATGTCGGCAATTGCTTTTTCGTACTCAAAATCACTGATGTAGCGTATGCCTCTCAGTATAAAATTAGCACCAATTGATTTGCAATAGTCAACAGTAAGACCTTCATATCCTGCAGCTACTATGCGGGGGTCGTTTTTGTAAATCTCCTTCAGCCAGCTTATTCGCTGTTCTACCGAAAACATGGGTTGCTTGGAAGAGTTGATACCAATGCCAATGACCAGCTTGTCAAAAAGATTTACTGCTCTTTCTATTACGTCTACATGGCCGAGTGTTATAGGGTCAAATGTGCCGGGAAAAAGACAGATGCGCTGCATAGCTGGTTATTTTGTCTGTGCGAAAAATGTAAAAACGGTAGTTCCGTAATTTTTTAATTTCAGAAAGTGGGGGTGATGCTGGTAATCATTTCTGGGCGTATGTTCCAACACAAAAATCCCTTCGGGCAAAAGCATATTTTTTTCAAAAACAAGTAAAGGCAGATCATCAATGCTGTCGAGTGCATACGGTGGGCCTGCAAAAATGAAATTGTACTGTTCAATATTGGCTTTCATGAACTTAAATACATCGCCCCTGATAATCTGGAGCTTGTCAGTGATTCCAAGTTCCTTAGTTGTCTTTTTTATGAAGTCAATTGTTACTAGATCCCGTTCAACAAGCGTCAGATCAGTTGCCCCGCGCGATGCAAGCTCATAACTGATACTGCCTGTGCCTCCAAACAGGTCCAGGGTTTTCAATCCCTCAAAGTCCAGCATATTGTTCAGGATATTGAATAATCCCTCCTTAGCCACTTCAGTTGTTGGACGGGCTGGAATTCTTGACGGCGGACTGAATCTCCTTCCGCCAAATGTGCCGCCTACTATACGCATGCCAGTAATTGTTGGGATAGATAAATAGCCCCATCCCACCTTGAGCTCAGTGAGCGGCCGTTACCAGCCCTTAGCCCCGGGAAATACTGAGATAACTCATTCACAACGTCATACTCTGCTGCGCTTATGGTATTGCACCTCAAAGATATTTTGGAGGGGGAAATATTGTTTTCCATGCAGAGCTGCCTGATCTCAAATGCAATATCCTCAGCCGAGTTATAATCGAAAACGCGGTGCCACAGCAGCTGACTGTAATTGTGAAGCGTAGCGCACACCTGCTCTGCCGTGATGAAACACTGCATATACAGACTTTGCTTGCTGGTATTATTGAAATGATAAACAGGGAGCGGAAGCGTGGTTGCTTTTTTGAAATTGATCTTCACAAGTTCCGTAATTTCTACGGGCATTGCCAGCATATACTGCGACTTATCCTCTTCAATCACATATGACTCTATTACATCTTTCTTTTCCAGAAAATGTATGTGTTGCAGCCATTTTTTAGCTTCGGCTTCATCATAAAGTGCTTCAGGCACTACCATGTTTTTATTGGAGCAGAAAAACACGCCTTTCACTTTTTCCCGTGCTGCGAGCAGGGGTTCCTGAAAAAATATGTGCTCAAAAAAATTGATTTCCCAGATCGGTTTTGTCTTGTTATATCCGGTGAAGTGTATTGTCAGCAGCTCCTTGGCTGCGTTAAAGCCGGCTACAAGTATGCCTCTTGGCACCAACACCACTGTCACAACCGCTACCTTCGACAGCAGCGAAGGGTCTTCCTGTGAATTATAAACCTGTTCGTAAATATTATTATTAACCGACTTCATACAATTACACGCAATTATAGAATAAATTTGCCAAACTATTCCAATTGCAGGCTGTTACAAAAGTAGTCTAAAAACGAGGATACCTATAAAAGTGCAGAATTTTGAGTCAGACAGATATAAATAACCTTGGAGTAAAGACAACGAATAAACAGATTTTACAGCTTGCTGCTCCTATTTCTCTGGCTTTACTGATTCCCCAAATAAGTTATTTTGCAAATACGATATTTCTTGGTAGGCTAGGAGAGCGGGAGCTGGGTGTAAATGGTATAACCGGGGTATTTTATCTCATACTGGCTATGATTGGGTATGGCCTGAGCAGCGGTATGCAGATACAGATGGCCAGAAGGGCAGGGGAAGGTGACAAGCGCGGTTTGGCTGAGCTGATGACAAATGGCGCAATGTTGTCAGTAGTATTTTCGCTGGGTTTAATGTTGATGACGCTTTGGCTGGTGCCTTTGCTGTTTGGCTACAGCCTGAACGACAATGACAATTTTGCCTTGAGTGTGAGTTTTGTATACATCCGTGTGTGGGGCTTACCATTTCTGATAATCAGTCAGTTGTTTAGCTCATTTTTCATTTCTATTGGCCGATCCAGACTGCTTATCTATGGGTCAGTTGCGGCCGCCGCTTCCAATATCATTTTCGATTATGTGCTGATATTCGGTAAACTAGGTTTCCCGATGTTGGGTTTCAAAGGTGCAGCATTTGCATCTGTTATTGCCGAAGTGTTTTATGCCATTACTATGGTTGCGATGTTTTTTGGCAACCGCCTGCACCATGAGTTTCCTGTTTTCAGTTTCAGGCATTTCGACTTCTCATTGTCCCAGCGTACGTTAAAGGTAGCTGCACCCCTCATCGTTCAGTTTCTTTTCAGTATAGGAGGCTGGCTGGTGTTTTTTATATTCATCGAGCATCTTGGTGCACAATCACTGGCCGCATCTCAGGTACTCAGAAATATTTTTGGACTGGTAGGTGTTGGAACATGGGCGCTTGCCACAACCTGTAATACTATGGTCAGCAATATTATAGGTCAGGGACGGCGGAGGGATGTAGCAGGCGTTATCTGGAAAATATGTAAGATCAGCCTTACATACACCGGTTTTTTGTGTATCGTGATCCTTCTTTTTTCCAAGCAGTTTTTGTCCGTTTACTCCGGCGATGCAGCGCTGGTCACATTTGCCATACCCAGCCTTAGGGTCATAATTGTGGCTACACTGATTATGGCACTTTCCACGGTGGTTTTTAATGGAGTAGTTGGCACGGGCAATACACTCGTAAACCTCACGATAGAAGTATCGTGCGTTGGCTGTTATCTGGTCTATTGTTACTTCGTCATTTATGCCTGGAAAAGCCCATTGTATTTGTGCTGGGGCTCAGAGTTTGTATACTGGACACTGCTGCTCATAGCTTCAACACTGTACCTTAAGAGCGGTCGCTGGAAGGGAAAGGATATCTGACCTGGGTTATTTTTACAGATCAGTTTGCCGGCTGAATCCAAAGTTTTAATCCAATAAGCTAACGCAACGGGCGTGTGCCGTAACTAATTGCGAATTATTGAGATAATTCCGCCTTGGTGGGTAATGTACACCAGACGTTAATTCAACGCTACCTGCTCGGCAATTTCGGCCATATTTATTCCGTTATGGCTTTCTTCAAATACACAATCTCCATTCCTGATGATGAGTATCTGCGGCGATTCATGATGCACCTTGAAATCGTCAGCTATCTGGTTGGAAAGGGCTCTGTATTTCAGCAGGTCGAGCAAATAAAAACTGGTGCCAGCTGGCTGAGGTTCACGTTCCAGGCGCATCTTAGCCATATTGCTGATACTGCAGCGTGTACTGTGTTTGAATATTACCGCAACGTGGTTGTCAGTTCCTTTTTTTATTTGTTCCAGCTGTTCGGTTTGTGTGATTTCTATCCAGTCCATGATTCCTTCTTTGTTGCTCAGCAAAATTACGCGATGTGTTCCATAAACACACATCTACTTTATCAGCCAATATCATAGCTT
Organism: Sphingobacteriales bacterium; assembly: GCA_900299255.1. Taxonomy (GTDB): domain Bacteria; phylum Bacteroidota; class Bacteroidia; order Chitinophagales; family Chitinophagaceae; genus Nemorincola. The sequence goes on along the minus strand of OMJB01000024.1, from coordinate 9,966 downwards.
TGCACCAGTGTATGGATATTGAATGTTCAAAGGAAGAAATAAAGTTATTTGAGCGTATCGCCGCTTCTGCTGGTGAGATGGGTGTTCAATGTTACCTTATTGGTGGGTTTGTACGTGATAAATTACTCGGACGGCCTACAAAAGATGTCGATGTTGTTTGTCAGGGCGATGGTATCAGGTTAGCCCATCTTGTGGCTGCGTCACTGCCACATAATCCGCAGGTCAATTTTTTTAAAAATTTCGGTACCGCCCAGTTTCGCCACCATGGCTTTGATGTGGAATTCGTTGGTGCACGAAAAGAATCTTATTCTTCAGATTCCCGCAAGCCACAAGTGGAAGCCGGAACGATAGAAGATGACCAGTTACGGCGCGATTTCACAATTAATGCGCTGGCTATCAGCCTGAATAAAGAAGACTACGGAAAATTGATTGATCCTTTTAACGGGGTAAATGATCTGCAGCAAAAAATCATTCGCACTCCTCTTGATCCTGACGTCACTTTTTCAGATGACCCCCTCCGTATGATGCGGGCAATTCGTTTCGCCACGCAGCTGGATTTCACTATAATCGACGAGGTCTTTGATGCGATTGGCAGAAACAAGGGCCGGTTAAAAATAATATCGCAGGAACGGATTACTGACGAGCTGAATAAAATTATGCTGGCTGATAAGCCATCTGTTGGTCTTGATCTTTTATACAGATCAGGTTTACTCAGAGAATTTTTCCCTCAGCTCACAGACCTCACTGGTGTTGAGATTATTGAAGGTAAAGGGCACAAAGATAATTTCTACCACACCCTGCAGGTGGTTGATAATACCGCAGCCAAAAGCAGTGATCTTTGGCTGCGCTGGGCCGCACTGCTGCACGATATCGCAAAGCCAGCCACCAAGCGTTTTGAAGAAGGGCATGGCTGGACTTTTCACGGCCATGAGGTAGTAGGTGAGCGCATGGTGCCTAAAATCTTTAAACAGCTCAAATTGCCGCTGCACGAAAAGATGAAGTATGTGGCAAAGCTCGTTTCGCTGCATCTAAGGCCCATCAGCCTCACTAAAGAAGATATTACCGACTCGGCTATGCGCCGTTTGCTGTTTGATGCAGGTGAAGATCTGGAAGACCTGATGATATTGTGCGAAAGCGATATTACGTCTAAGAATAAGCTGAAGGTGAAAAGATACCTGGAGAACTTCGGATTTGTAAAACAAAGGCTGAAGGAAGTAGAGGAAAAAGACAGTATCAGAAACTGGCAGCCGCCTATTTCAGGCGATGACATCATGCAGATTTTCAATCTTTCACCTTCAAGAGAGGTCGGCGTTCTTAAAACAGCTGTCAGAGATGCCATTCTTGATGGGCTGATACCAAATACACATGATGCGGCATACAGGCTGTTGCTGGAAAAAGCTGGCGAAATGAACCTGAAGCCAGTTAATTAAGTTAAAATAGAGAGGTATGATCAATAAAACCAACCGCCGGTTATTTCTGGAACACGTGGCCCAAACCTCACCTGCGCCAATGGCTATTGAGATTGTAGGTGCTGAAGGAAGTTATCTGCAAGGCGTTGATGGAAAGCAATACCTCGACCTTATAGGCGGCATAAGCGTTTGTAATATAGGGCACAAAAATCCCGCTGTTGTAAATGCTGTTAAAGAGCAGGCAGAAGCTTATCTCCATGTGATGGTTTATGGAGAGGTAGTACAAAGCCCACAGGTTAAATATGCCGGCATGTTGGCCAGTCAGCTTCCCGCCCATCTGGACTGTGTATATTTCACAAACTCAGGTGCCGAAGCCACCGAAGGTGCACTAAAACTGGCTCGTCGCGTTACTGGCCGGCCGGATATTGTCTGCTGTAACAGAGCTTATCACGGCAATACGCTTGGCGCATTGAGTGTGATGGGGGATGAATACTGGCGGAATGCATTCAGGCCGCTCCTGCCCGGTGTTGGTCATTACGACTATAACAGCCAGGCATTGATTGATGCCGTTGGTGAAAACACTGCCTGTGTGATCATGGAAACTATTCAGGGTGAGGCTGGGGTAATAGCACCAGATAAAAACTGGCTGGCAGCCCTCCGTAAAAAATGCACAGATACAGGAACCCTGCTGATTTTTGATGAGATTCAGTGCGGCTTCGGCAGAACCGGAAAAATGTGGGGCTTTCAGCATTATGATGTGGAGCCGGATATATTGTTGCTCGGCAAGGCTTTGGGAGGCGGCATGCCGTTAGGTGCATTTGTGTCTGCTCACCAGATGATGGCTGCGCTGACATGTAACCCGGTTCTGGGGCATATTACCACATTCGGGGGACATCCGTTGTGCTGTGCAGCCGGTATGGCTGCAATGAATGTGCTGATGAAGGATTCAATTGTTGATCAGGTACAGGAAAAGGAGGCTCTTTTTCACTCCTTGCTGAAACACCCCGCTATTCGTTCCGTTCGGAGCAAAGGGCTGCTGATGGCTGTAGAGTTGGATACGGCAGAAAGTGTAAGCAGGGTGTTGAAGAGTTGCCTGGATAAAGGTCTGTTTTCTGATTGGTTTTTATTTGCTCCGGAGTGTATCCGGATTGCTCCTCCGCTTACAATCTCAGAAGAAGATATCAGAAAAGCATGCAGTATTATTCTTTCATGCCTGTAAAACGTAAAAAGGAAGGCTCAGCCTTCCTTTTTACGTTTTACCTATTTCTTTAAGTTATTTGGTCAGATTGATATTGGCAACATTGATACCAATGTTAACCTGCGCCATCGCGTCGCAGGTGCCTGATCCATAGTTCAGTACCCGCATCGGCGGATTGTAGCCGGTTACATTCACCACGCCTGCCTGAGCAAAATCACAACCTAATGCAAACTGCAGCGGTGCAGAAATGTCGCAGCTGAATTGGTGGCCGTTAGGGCGGGTAAGTGTAGTGTTGCCTGATATTGAAAATACATCATCAGCCCTTGTTGCGCCGGTTGTATATCCCTGAGCCCATTTCCGAACCAGGTTACCCTGCCAGATTATATAAAGGCTGTTCAGTGGATCAGGGCTAACATCCAGAGAGTCATTTACTAGTACTTTGTAATACCAGTTGCCCAGTACTGTGGTGTCAATTCTGATTGTTTTAATAGTACCTGTAAGCCTGTTACCGTTTACGTAATAATTGTCGAAAGTTATTGTGTGTGTACTGTTAGTGTCATTATACTGGTTGTTGTATGAAACCAGTATTGTACCCCTGCGCTTGCGGCCGTCTAGGCACTCGCAATCAGTTGGTCCGAAACGTATGGTAAGCACATGCGGAGAATGGTTTGTATCTGTACCCACTGTACAGCAATGTCCGATTGTGTTTTGTGTGGTACGCATGTAAGCACCGTTGAATACCGAACCAGCCGCATCAGCAATCGATATCGCATCGTCATTTGCCCATTCTACTCTTGACAGATCTGATGCATAACCACCATTGTCATCGTCATTACTGAGTTCATTGATCGATGTTGGGTTACATGCAGTCATCAGTAACATCGAAACAGCAATAATTAATGATCCTCTTTTAAAAATCGAATTGAAATGCATAGACTTTTCATTTAAACGCGCTCAAAAAGAGTCGCCTTTTCGGTAAATTTTGACGCTAATATAACTAATAGTGTTTAATAATGCATACAGAAGTACACAAAATATATAAGAAGACACTTTTTTTTACCTGTAAATCAGTGCCAAATCAGGTATTTAGGGCAAGGTTATCACTTTGACCGTACCGTTCGACAATGTTATTTTGGCACTGTCATCGCATTCAGGGATATCACCATAGTTCAGGGCCTTTGTTTTCCCTCCAGGAAGGGAAAACAACACCGTGCCAGCCTCTACCCATCTACAACTGGCTGCTGTTATCAGGGGTAATGAAATATTAATATCCATTACTGACCCGTTTGGGCGGGTAATAGTGCCTGTGCCAGTAGTTTTAAATACATCATCACTTTTATCTCCCGGGGTGTTATACCCCTCTGTCCATGTTCTTTCCCTGTCCCATACTGTGGTGATAGTTCCTCCGCTTTTCAATGTCACCGAGCCATCAATGTGTACCTTGTAATATGGCTGGCCTGCTTTATTAAACCCCATGTAGGTAACAGTCTTAGTACCGGTAATTTTATTGTCGTTTTGATAAAAGTTATCAAAGGTGGTTGTGCGAACTGAGCCTGAATCCAGATAGCCGCCATTGTAGGTAATGATTATTTTACCTCTTCTTGCCCTGCCGTCTTTGCATTCGCAGTTGGTATTCCCAAAATCAATAGTGATGATTCCCGGCTCTTTTGTTACCGTTGCGCATCCGGAAATTGTTGTGGCAGTGGTTTTATAATCCATTGTGCCGCTCGTGGCCAGTGATGCCGCCTGATCGCCTATGCTCTGAATATCATTAAACGCCTGTTCTGCAGCTGTATGGTCTGACGCGTAACTGATATCCTCCTGCGAACTTTTTTTACATGACTGCATATAAAACAACAAGAGTACAACAGTAAACAATGCTTTGAAAAAACTGAATGTGGCTGAAGCTTTCATAGGCATTTTGTTCTAATGAATTTATGATATAAAGTTAGTCATATTTGCGTTCAAATAAGGCATTTTTATTTTAAAAGGCAATTCGCACAGGGCCTTAATTTGCTGTATTATAAATAGCATTGTCTAATTGCCCCTTTGATATCAGGGAAATCAAAAACAAATCCGGCATTCAGTATTTTCACAGCACTCACCGTACAACTCTTTAATACCTCCTCACTCATTTCGCCAACCATTATTTTTAGCACAAATGCAGGTACCGTAACAGGTATCTTCCTTCCACCTTTTGCCTTTGCTATGGTTTGCATCAACTCCCTGTGTGAAACAGGGGCGGGGGCAGTGCCATTATATACGCCGCTTATTTTTTCATTTTCTAAAGCAAACAGGAACATCTTTGCCAGGTCGTCAACTTCTATCCAGCTTACCATCTGCGCGCCCGAACCCAGCACCGGCATCACCCCAAACGACAAAGGCTGTGATAGCTTCGGAAATGCGCCGCCTTCCTTACCAAGTACAATACCAATTCTGATTATGGCTGTTCTGTAACGTGCTTCGGCCTTGCTGGCCGCGTCTTCCCATTGTTTGCATGTGTCAGCCAGAAAGTCGGTAAAAGGCGGGGCTTCTTCATCGAAAGAGATAGTGCCAGGCCTGTCTGGGCCATAAAAGCCAGTTGCCGATGCAGCAATAAATGTTCTGCAATCTGGAGCATATTGTTCAAGCTGACTGAGCAAAAACTCCGTGCCGGTAATCCTGCTTTCTATAATCTCTTTTTTCCGGCTTGCAGTAAGCCGTTTTTCAGCTATTGCTTCGCCTGCCAGGTGTATTACTCCATCAAGCTGATGCAATTCTGAAGATTCGCATATTTTCATCTTTGGATCCCACCGTGCATAGGAAATTAGGCTAGAGGCCTGCCTGCCAGCTGATCGGGTAAAGACAACAACCCTGTAGCCTTTGCTGGTAAGCAAGCTGGTAAGGTGCCTGCCTATAAACCCTGTTCCGCCTGTAATTCCTATCGTTTTCATTAGCTCTGATGTATATTTATTATTGTAAAATAATATATTCACCCTATTGGCTGTAATATTTATTAGTGCTGGTACAATAATATTTAGCCGTATTGCGTTTTTCCCGAAACAAAACTACTCGATGCACAAAACTTTACACAAGAAACTTACTGAAAAACAATTGTTCAGCCACTCAAAGGCCTATATATTAGGTAATAACGGTGGCTCCGTTTTAGAAGACCGTGACCTGCTCAGGGAAATAGAAAAAGACTTGATGCAGCCACGTCCGCAGGCAATAACCAATCTGCTCAAGGCGGCCAGAGCTATATAGCTCCAGGGAGATATAGCTATTGATATTTACTGTTATAAAATACCAGGGTGTGCAAGCCACTCTCCCTTGGGTTTTAATTGGGGCAGCAGAAAAAGGCCTGTAATTTGTAGCTAAAATTGCAATTTTTGATTTGCAAGAGTAATAATATTATTGCCTGAATAGGTAGTTTATATTATTATTTACACATATTTATTCTCACTTCAGAAGCTAAATATTTTTTCTGCTGATAAAAATTGATATAACTTTTTGTTTTTAAAAGTGTTTTTCCTATCTTTGCGCTCCGTTTAAAAATTTCATTAAAAGTAAGCATGCCAACTATACAACAATTAGTACGTAAAGGCCGTGAGCAGATGAGGACCAAATCCAAGTCCCGTGCACTTGACTCCTGCCCGCAGCGCCGTGGTGTTTGTACCCGCGTTTATACTACAACTCCAAAGAAGCCAAACTCAGCGCTTCGTAAAGTAGCAAAAGTGCGTCTTACCAACAAGGTAGAGGTGATTGCATACATTCCGGGAGAAGGCCATAACCTGCAGGAGCACTCTATCGTGCTTATCCGCGGTGGCCGTGTTAAGGATCTTCCTGGTGTTCGTTATCACATCGTTCGTGGTGCACTTGATACTGCCGGTGTAAAAGACCGTAAGAAGAGCCGCAGTAAGTATGGTACCAAGAGGGATAAAAAAGGTGCAGCAGCAGCTAAGAAAAAATAATTTTTAACACAATAATATAAGCGAGTCATTCGATGAGAAAGGCACAGGCAAAAAAAATTCCGTTAGCTCCGGATCCAAGGTTCAACGATAAAAACGTAACCCGTTTTGTAAACTGTCTGATGATAGGCGGTAACAAAACTGTAGTATTGAGCGCATTCTATGATGCAGTTGATAAAGTTTCTAAAATAACAAGCGAAGACGGTTATGAAGTTTGGAAACGTGCATTGTCTAACGTTACTCCTGCTGTAGAAGTTCGCAGCCGTCGTATCGGTGGTGCTACTTTCCAGATTCCTTCTGAAGTTCGCCCTGATCGTAAAATTTCACTGAGCATGAAATGGCTCATCCGCTACTCTCGTGAGCGTAACGGTAAAACCATCGCCGACAAGCTGGCTAACGAAATCGTAGCTGCAGCAAAAGGTGAAGGTGGTGCATTCAAAAAGAAAGAAGACACGCATCGTATGGCTGAAGCCAACAAGGCGTTCTCGCACTTCAAAATCTAATAGAAATATCTTGTGCATATTTAAAAAGCCCTGCCATATGGCAGGGCTTTTTTGTTGTCACCGAAGTATGAATACCCACTTAACAAACTAGCCCTTGCTTAATGCTAACCGACTTTATTGTGAGTCTTCGATTACTTGTAAGGCTCCGTTCGGAGTCCAGGCTTTGTGATCTTTATCATAGTTTATAACCGGCACCTCTTTCGGGGTGCAACTAACAACAGAGTGCTGGTTTTTCAATCTCTAACAGCCATAAGATACATCGCAATTACAACCGTTCTTCTGCCTTTCCGTATCTCAATTTAACCAGATGATAGCCCGCTCATGCAGGCCCCAAAAAAGCCCCGAAGTTATTAGCTTCGGGGCGGTATTGTTATTCAGTTTATACTACTTCTTCAGTGCATCACGTATCTCCATCAGCAATGCTTCAGTAGGGGTAGGTGGTGGTGGTGCAGCCGGAGCAGCCGGAGCAGCTTCTTCTTTCCTTTTAGCCTTGGCTATTGCCTTAATCATAACGAAAATACAAATGGCTATGATCAGGAAGTCGAAAACTGTCTGCAGGAAATGCCCGTATGCAAAAATGTTGGCTCCTGCTTTCTTAGCTTCATCCAGTGATTTGTAAACATCTCCTTCTTTTGCTGCTTTGAGTACCACAAATTTGTCTACAAAACTAACACCGCCCGTAGCCATGCCAACTACCGGCATGATTACGTCATCAACCATGGCTGTTACAATCTTGCCAAATGCCCCGCCAATAATTACACCCACAGCCAGGTCCATAATATTGCCTTTAAGGGCAAACTCTTTAAAATCTTTAACGAAACCCATTGTATTTGTTTTAGAAGGTTAAAAAATATGAATTCATGCTTTAAAACTTATAGGCAATACCAACCGAAAATACCTGATTGATCTGAACCCAGCCCAGGTCATTTCCCGGCTGGTCTTTGTTCACTGTTGCACCCGCACTGTTCGTTGTTGTTTTGGTGTAAGGGAAGTTGTTGTCATAAACTACCGTAAGTCCAAAAGTGAAACTCAGGCTCTTGTATGCCTTGAATACAAGCAGGTTATCCCAATACACTTGTATATTTCCGGGGTTATCTTTCTTGATCACCTTGCCCGAATCGTCCTTAATATCCTTGGCCAGATAATTGCAATACAGGTCGAGGCGTGTGCTGAATTGTGTTCTCTTGCTCAGGTCTTTTTTATACCTGCCTGAGAAATAAGCACCCAACTGAAACTTACTTGTTTTACCCGAGTCTATACCAAACGCTCCTGTTTTACTGAACGAAGTATATTTCTTGTCTGAAAGGACTTCCCTGCCTGCTATAGGTGATAAAAACAGGCTCAATGCTTCGTTTCTTTTATACTCCATACCTGCTGCCAATGTAAGATATGCCGGAGACATAAACGTCGATTTAGGATTGCGCATCCAGGCAGTGTCCGAATAATCATAACCCTTAGTAAACTGAGATTTAAAATTGAACAGCCCTGCGAAATAGAAATTTTTAGAATTATTCAGTCTTGATCCGAAGTTGGATGTAAAATCTATCCTGTCATCTGTTTTCTTTGGCAAAAAACCCGTTGATTGTGCATAGTTCAGTCCATAAGCGAGATCCAGATTGTTGGTCCAAACGCTCGAATGATGGTAGTACGTAATGTTTCCGTGTAAGACGCTATTTATAGACAGGGAAGCAACTTCACCACCTGCTGCCCAGTTATGCAGAAACCCTTCATTGATTCCTAGAGTAAAGATTCCGCCATGCTCCCAGCATACAGTATCTTTGTTTGTGGTCGACAGCGATTTTTTAACGTCATCTGTCTTGCCTACCTGTGCAAGTATGTTGGTAGCCGACATCAATAAAATTACTGGCAATAAGATTCTTTTCATACTTCTTATGGTTTGTTGAATTTTCAGCGAAGGTAAAAAAATGAACCCCAAAGAATGTTGGAGTATGCTGTTTCGATTTCGTAGTAATTATATTACGTTATATTCGGATGATTCTTAGTGTTTCATTATCTTTGAAATACGCAGAATAGAAAATATTGCAATAATATTTGTTTTGAATTAAGCAGTAATTAAGTCTGCATCTGTAGTGCGGGTAGTCAGCTCTGGGCAAAGGGTATATAATTTTCCATATTAATTCCCCGATTATTCCGATTTTTTCATATTATTTACCTATCTTTGCCGCTCGAAAAAAAAGCAAACCTACATATTGGTGGGATTAATAGGATTACTAAATATTGATGCAAATGTCTCATTTTACAGCTGAAAAAAAGGCAAACATTTTTAAAACTTACGGTGGATCTGAAACAAATACTGGTTCCATAGAAGCACAGATTGCTATGCTCACAGAGCGTATCAACCACATTTCTAACCACCTGAAGGAAAACAATAAGAAAGACTTCTCGAGCAACCGCGGGTTGATGCAGATGGTAGGCCGCCGTAAGCGCCTGCTGCAGTATCTGAGCCATAAGAATCTTACTTCTTATCGTTCGTTGATCGAAAAACTTGGCTTACGCAAATAATCAGTAAGCAGTAAGCCATTCCCAACTTATTCAGTTGGGAATTGTTTTTTTTAATTGATAATACCACCGCACCTGCGCTGAAGGCGCTCAGTCATAATGGCTGGCGTATTTTTTAACAAGGTAGGAGTAAAATGGAATAACCCTGATGCCCGCTGTATGAAAGCGTTGCTGCGGTTAAACATTTTTCTTGCCATAAAACATTTGATGTATGATTCCAAATCCCATTTCCGTATCGCTTAAATCAGCCGATGGACGTGAAATTTCAATAGAAACGGGCAGAATGGCCCGTCAGGCCGATGGTTCTGTAATAGTTCGCCAGGGCAATTGCATGATACTGGCTACCGTTGTAGCATCCAAAGAACCCAAACCAGGTCAGTCTTTCTTTC
>OMJB01000023.1 GCA_900299255.1 Sphingobacteriales bacterium | reverse complement strand
TTCTCTTGCAGCGACCACTGCAACAGATATTCGTAATGTGATATGCGGGCCATGGTGCGACGTCTATATTCCTGCGGGAGGGGTTATTAACTATTCGCAGCAAGGAGTCGCGCCTAACAGAAATTTTGCAGTAACCTGGTGTGGCACACGTATGTACTCTTGCACAACGGAATGGCTGACGACACAGATTATCATTTATGAAACAACCGGTATTGCAGAAGTACACATCCAACACAGGACAATCTGCTCTACAGGCTGGAACGGGCAAAAAGCTATTGTAGGGGTTAAAAACGCCGCGGGCACTGTATCAACTGCTGCACCGGGACGCGACTTCCCATCTATCTGGACTGTACCGGTACCGGAGGCCTGGCGCTTTACACCTATTGCTGGCCCCTCATACTCAGTATCTTCAATACCATACAATCCAATCCCATATGCTTCTTCAGCTATCTACTGGTACGATAGTGCCACCCACGCATATCTGGGTACCGGCCCTGACTTGCATGTAGCACCTACAGTGGGCACAACATACATGGCTGCTGCGCTGGGTTGCAACGACACTACAAAAGCTTATATACACGTACTGCCTTCAAGCGTTGTGTTTGGTGGGCTTCCACACATCGTAAGCTATACAAAGGCTGACCCAACTGTTTGTGGAAAATGTGATGGGCGTATTGCAATAAAAATTATCAACCCACATACTGTTGATTCCATTCTCTGGTCTTTTAACGGTGTTCCTCAGGCAACTTACATAGACTCAGCAGGCAATGACAGCATAATAACACTAAACAATTTGTGTGCCGGCACAGTAGATTATATCTACTACAAAATCGGAAATTGCCCTTCCAATCAGGTTGGGCCGATAAATCTGGCCGCACCACCAATGCATTTAGGCCTTGCTTATTCAGTAGATTTTGATTGTACACAGGACGTTGTTTCTTTCTGGGATATGTCTACACCAACAGGTACTGATTATGTAAACACCTGGGATTACGGCGACGGCACATTGCCTTTTGGTACAGCACTTAACCCCGTGCACACCTACACAGCACAAGGCACTTATACAGTAGCACTTCATTATGCTAGTACTTATGCTACAGCCACTACTTGCTTCCTTGACACTACGTTTACCATACCTATTCTGCACCCGATAGACGCACATTTAACTGTTGATGCGAATGCAGTATGCCTCGGTACACCTATTCATTTCACTGGCTCGACCATCAGCAATAACGAACCAAAATACAACTGGAATTTCGGAGACGGAGTGGTTGTATATGATACACTGGCTGCCGACCATAAGTACCTTAAGGCAGGAAGGTTTACAACTGTTTTAACCGTGCAGGATACTATCGGTTGTATAGCACAGGCATACGATACTTTTGAAGTAATTTCGGTTGCTGTCAAAACAAGAGTACATGACACGTCTGTTTGCCTGGTAGATTCCATGAAAATGGTATCGTTCGTCACTGTACTTCCTGATTCAATTGATTATAGTATAACATGGTCACCAGATAACAATATTGGTGCGCTCAATGGAACTGAAACAAAGTTCTTTAGCATTGGCAACTATACATACACGGTTACGCTGGCCACACCTCCTATGGCTCTGGATCCGCTGGGTTGTGTAACTACTGATACACAAAGAGTAAATTCCTATCCACCTGTGGTCCTGTCCAATCTTACTACCAGCCCGATAACTGTTCCATATGGCAGTAGCATACAGCTTAACGCGAGCGGCGCAGTTTACTACACCTGGACACCTGCAGATGGGTCTCTTTCCAATAACGACATCAGCAACCCTGTAGCTTCACCCAGGGATCCGAAGACCATCTACACGGTGTACGGTATGAACCTTTTTGGATGTATAGATTCTGCGCAGATTATTGTAAATGTAGACAACAACCTGCCTGATGGTGTTCCTACAGCATTCACTCCGAATGGCGATGGCAATAACGATGTATTTAAAGTAAGCGGCATTACCTTCCAGAAAATGGTTGACTTCAGAGTATACAACCGTTGGGGACAGGAAATATTCCGCACATCCAACCCTGAAATAGGCTGGGATGGTACTTACCATGGCGTGCCTCAGGATATCGGAGTGTACAACTGGACTATCATTGTTTCTCACCCCAACGACGGAAACAAAGTGTTTAAAGGCAATGTAACATTGATCAGATAATACAAACAATATCTACAATAAAAATGCCGCCTGAAAAATCAGGCGGCATTTTTTTGTTTCGGGTTGCTAATGTTATTTGTATTGCCTTGAAATTAAGGCATCCTGTTTACTCCTGTACTTTCCTTGGGTTACGGTCCAGTACTTCATCTACCATTCCGTACTCCTTAGCTTCTGCGGCGGTCATCCAGTAATCGCGGTCACTGTCTTTCTCTACTTTGCTCAGCTTTTGCCCTGAATGATAAGAGATGATTTCATACAATTCCTTCTTCAGCTTGCCAATTTCGCGGGCAGTGATCTCAATATCGCTGGCCTGGCCCTCGGCACCACCTAACGGCTGGTGTATCATGATACGGCTGTGTTTCAGTGCTGTCCTTTTTCCCTTGCTGCCTGCACACATCAGCACTGCTGCCATAGATGCAGCAATACCTGTACAAATGGTTGACACATCAGGGTTGATGATCTGCATAGTATCATAAATGCCTAAGCCGGCATACACACTACCACCCGGACTGTTCAGGTACATCTGAATATCGCGCGTGCGGTCTGTACTTTCCAGAAACAGCAGCTGCGCTGTTACAATGTTGGCCACATAGTCATTAATCCCTTCGCCCAGAAAAATGATCCTGTCCATCATCAACCTCGAGAATACGTCCATAGAAGCCACATTCATGGGGCGCTCTTCAATGATATATGGTGTAAGCGCTTTGGGCGTTTTAAATAACGAAGACGCATAACTGTCTACCGTCAAACTGCTGATGCCATGATGCTTAATGGCATATTTCCTAAATTCATTCTGATCCATTATTATCTGTTTGTGTTTATAATTATTATCTGATTCTGTTCGTAAAGCAAATTTTAAACCAAGTTAAAGATAGTGCCATTCCGTCAGAAAAAATCCGCAAGGCAATACGAAAACTGACATTAGCCAACATGGATTAGTGAAATTCGATACGTAAACCTTGATATCAGAACTTAATAAACAGCCCATTATTCCGGCATTTTTACTGCAGCTGCAAATCTCCGGGTATTTATATATTTGTGTATGTTACAACGGGTTGGCCAGTTTCTGGAATCAAGGTGGGTATTGCTACTTGTTTTGCTGGCCTTTACAGCCTGTAAATTGCAGCACCTGCATTACCCCTTCTACCTGGATGAAGGATGGGTATATGCCCCGGCAGTTAAGGCAATGGCCGCTAATGGCCCCAGCCTGATGCCTGACGCTATTATACCTGAGCTCTCCCGCGGGCATCCGCTGTTGTTCCATTTTCTCGCCGGCATCTGGATTAGGTGTTTTGGTGCTTCAAATATTTCCATGCATGCATTTCCCTTGCTGGTATCTATACTGTTTCTGGCAGCACTGTATGAGGCTAGCCGCAAACTTTTTGATGCACGCACAGCCACACTTGCATTGCTACTGGTAGCAACACGTGTTATTTTCTTTGTTCAGTCGTCGTTTGTGTACCCTGAAGTGATGGTGGCTATGTTTACTTTTCTTAGCTATTATTTCTACGCCCGCGATCGTTTTTTCCTCACTGCTCTGATGCTCTCGCTTCTTTTCTTTACAAAAGAAGGTGGCGTCATCTTTGGAATCGTGCTGGGCATAGATGCACTGATTGCAGCGTGCAGCAGCAAAACCAGATTGCAACAGCGGCTGCTGAGGCTGGCAGCTGTAAGTATACCAGCCGTGCTGATAGTCTTGTTCTTCCTGCTGCAGAAAGCAAAACTGGGCTGGTACATTCTGCCCGAACATTCCGGAATGATCATCTCTGACTGGGATACCTACTATTTCATGTTCAGGCGTGGTATTTACTGGAATTACCGGGGAGACCTGGCACTTTGTGTGGTGGCATTCTTTGGCATACTGCTTTCCGCAATCTCTGCTGTGCGTCACCGAAACCTGCGCTACCTGTTCCTTGTTCCGCCTGTAGTTATTGTTTACCTGTTGGCCGATATGTTTGCCCCGCCGCAGTCCTTCAGCCGCGTATGGTTTGCAGTGTCTGCTTTTTCATTTACACTTCCTGCAATCTTTCTGCTGCAAGTGAGCAACAATCTTTCAACCCAGGCCCGAAGGTTCATTATGCTTGTAACCATTGGAGTGCAGGCATTCCTGCTCTATTCTTCACTTACACAGATAGGATACAGGTACCTGCTGGTGAATATAGTATTGATACTGGTATTTATGGCTGTTTGTTATAGCACATTTGTGCAGGCAGCCGGCAACAGATGGTATTACACAGCCATTGCAGGCATCCTGCTTATTGGCACCTTTGGATTTGTTACCAACGGCCGGTATGAAGACACACAGCTGGGTGCATACAGAGTGATGAACGTGGAAATGCAGGCATACACATTTCTGGAAAAAGAACAGGCATATGACAAAGAGATAGCTCTGGCCTGCACATGGACAGCAATACGGCTTAACGATACCGCACAGGGGTTCCTTAGTTCCAAACGGATATTCACAAATCTGAAACGCTTCCCTATCACCCCAACTACACAATATGCCATATTTGGCAATAGCTGCGAAGACAAAGGCGACTACCTGCTGATGCAGAAAAAACAGGATTTCCGTCTTGTGTATCAGGTAAAAGATGGCGATATCTGGGCCGCGATTTACAAAAGAAATTGATGATTACGGGTTGAAATACGCAATGAAGAAGAAGGGCAAAAACAAATAAAGAAAGACAGACGGCGATCTCCTATCACCCGCCGAAGCTTTAGCGCAGTTAGGTCGCCCAACTGCAGTAATTTCAGCGAAAGCACGGGCTTTTGCCGAATACGTCACACCCAAACATTTTCCATCATAGGCTCTATTCGTCCGATCGCCGGGCCCTCACGTCCCATCATAGATTTTTCATTTTGCAGAAATATTATCCAATCATATTTTTACAACTATTCACCTTCTTGCTGGACCGCTCTTTGATTGAGTAAAGCAAAATGAAACTCGGGCAAAAGGCCAACCCCACAATTTGCACACATAATAATTTTATTATCAGTAACTTTAAACAGAATTGAGCATTTCCGGTACCGGAAGCAACCCTGCCGGCAGGCACAGCGGAAGTAATCCCGTAATTTGCTTCCGGTTTAAAAAATAAGTATCCACCTTCAAAATTGCATTTGAACCAAAGTAAAAAAGACGAAAGTAGTCTTGTACCAGTGACAGCTTAAAAAATCTTGATGATCAATCCAAGGTTTGCCTATCTCAGCACGATGCAGGTTACTGTGCAACAATATCCAATATTTACCTTCTCTGTTAACAGAAATTTGATATACCACCAAACAATCATTAGATTTGCGGCTGATTCCGGAAGCAATTCGGGCTGGAAGTGAAATCAATTTCAAATTTCAAAAACTTAAAACTACTAATGTCGTATCTCTTTACATCAGAATCAGTATCTGAAGGACATCCAGACAAAGTCGCCGACCAGATATCGGACGCACTCGTTGATAACTTCCTCGCATGGGACCCACAGGCCAAAATAGCCTGCGAAACCCTCGTAACTACCGGCCAGGTAGTACTTGCCGGCGAAGTGAAATGCAGTACTTACATTGATGTGCAGACAATTGCACGTGAGGTGATTGCCCGTATAGGCTACACCAAGAGCGAGTACATGTTCGAAGCTCATTCATGTGGTGTGCTTTCTGCCATTCACGAGCAGAGTGCCGATATTAACCAAGGTGTTGAAAGAAAAAAGAAAGAAGACCAGGGAGCCGGAGACCAGGGAATGATGTTTGGTTACGCCACCAACGAAACAGCGAATTATATGCCGCTGGCGCTGGATATGGCACACAACCTGCTGCTGGAGCTGGCTGCAATCCGCAAAGAAGGCAAACAGATGAAATACCTGCGCCCTGACGCCAAGAGCCAGGTAACCCTCAAATACAGCGACGACAACAAACCCGTACGCATAGACGCTATAGTTATCAGCACACAGCATGATGACTTTGCAGAAGAAAAAGCAATGCAGGCACGCATCACCAAAGATGTAAAATCTATTCTGATACCACGCATACTGAAAAGCTATCCTCAGTACAAGCACCTGTTCAACGATAAGATCAAATATCACGTTAACCCTACTGGCAAATTTGTGATCGGTGGCCCACACGGCGATACAGGCCTTACTGGCCGCAAGATTATTGTGGATACATACGGTGGCAAAGGCGCACACGGTGGTGGTGCATTCAGCGGCAAAGATCCGAGTAAGGTAGACCGCTCTGCTGCTTATGCTACACGCCACATAGCTAAGAACCTCGTAGCTGCAGGTGTTGCAGATGAGATACTAGTGCAGGTTTCATATGCAATAGGTGTAGCTGAGCCAATGGGTATTTATGTAAACACCTACGGAACCGCTAAAGTAAAAATGAGTGATGGCGAGATTGCTAAAATAGTGAGCAAAGTATTTGACATGCGCCCTTACTTTATTGAAGAGCGCCTGAAACTGCGCACGCCTATGTACAGCGAGGCTGCAGCTTATGGCCACATGGGCCGCAAATCTGAAACCGTCAGCAAAACTTTCAAAAGCGCAGATGGCAAAACAAAAACAATGAAAGTGGAACTCTTTACATGGGAGAAACTGGATTTTGTAAATAAAGTAAAACAGGCATTTAAGCTGAAATAATCTGCAATGCCTCAGGATTAAGTCCTGCAATAACATACAAAAGCCGCTCCTGGAGCGGCTTTTGTATATTCAACAACTATTGAATCAATGCCACTTGTCGCGTAGCCTCAAAACCGGCTGCTCCCAGAATCTGTATAGGAGCCACGAGCCAACAATAACTATTCCCCAGTACGCTGCATAATACATGATGGCCATTAATGGCGAACATACAGGCAGGCGATAAAAAAACGGCAGGAAAATAAGCGAAAAGTGTATCAGGTACATAGAATAGGAAATCCGGCTGATAAATCCGGTAATCCGCTGCACTTTGCTACTCCTGAGTGTTACTGTAGCGCAGGCATACGGCAGGCACATTGAAAGCACCAACGGCTGTACGGTAAACAGAAATGCGTCGCTGGCAAACCGCACCCACGGTATGGGCGAAGCATACAGCTGCAGGCTGCGCCTGGCCATCAGATAATAGAGAACCGCTGAACCTATAAGGCACACCCACATCAGTGGTTTCCGCCATCGTTGCAGCAGCTCCACCCTAAAAATACTGAGCCAGGCAAATACAACACCATACATCAGCGCATCCAGCCGGAAAAGTACCACCTTACGGATTCCATTGTCCTGGTCTATACCGTTAATGGGATCAAACGCATTGACAAATCTAACTACTGTAAACGTGAGCAGATAAACCACAAAAACCCTGATCAGAAATCTGCTTTTATCTTTGGAACCTGCCAGCTTATAAGCCGCCAGCAATGCCACCGGCAGCGTAAGATAAAACCACTCTTCTACCGACAGGCTCCATGATTCACTGAAAAAATAGATAGGCAACGCATGAACCAGATTTTGCAGAAAGAAATAATAATTCACCAGAAAAGGCACCACCGTCTGCGTACCCAGGTAGCTGCCTAAGAGTATGTTCACAGTAAGTATCAGCCAGTAATTGGGTAGTGTCCGAAACCAGCGCCTGGCCCAGAAATGCCTGATGTGCGTTATTGAGTAATTGTCTGTACCTGTAAAATCACGGATGAGAATCCTGCCTATCAGAAAGCCGCTCAGCACAAAAAACAACTCTACCCCCAGTGCTGAAAATGGCAGGATGTGCACCGAAATATTGTAAAGAAACCTGCCAGCAACGGGCAGGCCATTCAGCGGATAAAGTATACTGAAAGAATGTGCAGCCACAACCGAAACAATCGCGATTGCTCTTACAACATCCAGTCCGGCTATACGGCTGCTTTTTTCAATCATTCTGGCCTAAAGATAAAAGATTACTAAAAGTTGAGTGTCTCTTATACAAAAAAACAAAAACGCCATATGGGCGTTTTTGTTTTATGCATTTGTAAATTAATTAGCCTATTAAGCAGTCATCGTATCCAGCACACTGTTCATGTTGCGTACTGCATCTGCCGACTTATTGAACGCTTCCTGTTCTTCGGCGTTCAGTTTGTAGTCTATGATGGCCTCCCAGCCGTTCCTGCCTATTACTACCGGAACGCCCATGCAAATATCTTTCTGTCCGTACTCGCCGTCCAGATATACACAGCAAGGGAAAACCTTGCGCTCATTACGCACAATTGACTCTACCAGCGCAGCGCCGGCAGCACCCGGAGCATACCATGCAGATGTACCCAGCAATTTGGTAAGCGTTGCACCACCCACCATTGTGTCAGCCGCTACCTGTTTCAGCGTATCCGTGCTGAGCATGTTTGATACAGGCGTACCGTTGATGGTTGCCAGACGGGTAAGTGGTATCATTGTTGTATCACCATGGCCACCAATCACAACTGCATGCAGGTCGTTCTGAGAACAGTTGAGTTCTTTCTGCAGGTATGTTTTAAACCTGGCGCTGTCCAGAATACCACCCATACCAATTATGCGGTTCTTAGGCAACCCTGTCGACTTAAGGGCCAAATAGGTCATAGTATCCATTGGGTTAGAGATAACCACAATAATAGCATTGGGAGAATACTCCAGAAGGCTCTTACAAACACCTTCTACAATTTTAGCATTAGTACCAATCAGCTCTTCGCGAGTCATTCCTGGCTTGCGCGGAATACCGGATGTGATAACGCAAACATCAGAATTTGCGGTTTTGCTGTAATCATTGGTCACGCCTATTACGCGGGTATCAAATCCACACAACGAAGAAGTTTGTGAAATATCAAGCGCTTTGCCTTCAGCAAAACCTTCTTTAATATCCACCAATACAAGCTCTTCACACAGTTCCCTGCGCGCAATATTATCAGCACAGGTAGCGCCTACAGCTCCGGCTCCCACTACAGTAATTTTCATTTATAGTATTTTTTGAGGTTAACAAATTAAAATTTGCGCGGCAAAGATAAGTTGAATCTTTAAAATTTGACTTATACGTATCACATTATTCAGATGATTTTAGTCAACGTGCACACATTGCTAATATTCCTCTTTAACAGCATAATTCACATTCCTGTCTTTGAGATATTGCATTACAAAACGGAAACATGGTTCGTGTTTCCCTACCAGCTCTGGTGGAAAAACACCTTTTTCATTGAATAACCCGTTGATCATCAATTGCAGCGAGGCAGTACACGTAAACCCTGTTGTCCGGCTCATAGATGACAATCCAGCAACCGGGTCATACCTGTCGAATAGATCATACGTATAAGAAACTGTTTTTCCGCCCTTTTCACCGGTAACCTTAATACTCATAACTGTAAATTCATCTTCATCCGGCCTCGAGCGCCACTGCTCCAGCAGTAAAGCGGACGAGAATTCCAACGGGCTGATATCCATTCCCCGGAACCTGATGGTTTCTGATTGAAAAAAGCCTCCTTTCATCAAAGCCTTAATCAGTCCAATATGGCCGGGATATCTAAGGGTTCTCTCCTTCATATTTGGTATGTGGCCCATAGTGTACAGAATAGACCTCAATCCGTCCGTATTGAAAGATTCCAGTGTGCCCACCTGCGGAAAATCAACCAGTTCAGGGTCACTGAGTGCAGGGCGGGTAACAATATGGCCGTTTTCCATGAGCCGGGCCGGGCGCGTATATTCTTCTATTACATCTATAGGAGAGAAAGGAGCTTTATACTCAAAAGGCTTCACCCTTACAACAGGGAGCCCGCCCACCATACACTCAAACGAAGATATATTCATTTGCTCATTGTGGTACCCAATAACATAATTACTCATACCCGGCGCTACGCCGCAATCAACTATCGCAGTCACTTTATACTCCTTGGCAAGGGCATCCAGCCCTAATGCATCTTCAGGAAAAAACGATATATCTGCCACATTCTTCCCTGCTCTTATCACCGCCTCAAGTGTCTTGTAGCCCATAAATCCCGGCACTGCCGTCACCACAAAATCAAAACCCGATAGCATCTCTTTGTAGCCGGCGTATTTCTGAAGATCCGTCTGTTGAGTCTCCACTCCCGGTGCCCTTTCTTTAAGAATTGCCAAAGCATTTGCACTAAGGTCAAACGAGGTTACTTCGTATTTTTCCAAAAGGTCTATGGCCATTGTTCTGCCTACCATGCCGGCACCTAATATTGCTATTTTCATTTAATCGCTGTTAAAAGTCAAACTCTGAAAGTGTTTAATTTTACCCCTTAATTCAATGCAAATTACAAATTGGATATCCATTTGAAAATTAAACCACTTTTTATTTATCTTTAAAAGTTACAAACACTGCTTTGTTCGGTTGAGCAGAAGCAGGTAATACCCAAAAAGGGCATGGCTAAGAAAAACAATAATCAAAATACAAATACCGGGAGCCAACCAGCACGGAAACCCGCACAGGCAACCCAACAAAAGGCCGCTGCAAGCAGCAGTTCGGGCACAGGCAACAATTCAGGTTTTATCAGGAAATATAGCAATATTCTTATTCCCACGGGAATAGGCATCCTCACCTACCTCTTCCTGCAGGCATGCACCGACAACCAGCTCACCAACTGGGACGACCTGGGGTATATCACCACAAACCCTCTAATTAAAGACACCTCCCCGGATGCGATAAAGAACATTTTTGCTCTTTCCTTTAGCCCGCTGTATGCTGTCAATCCGGTCATGGGCAACTATCACCCTATTACTATATTGCTGTATTATTTTGAATACAGTAAATTCGGGCTGGAACCCTGGATTTATCATTTCGACAGCGTGATACTGCATGCGTTGTGCTCGGTTGCCGCCTATTTTTTCGTAAAAAAACTGAGCGGAAGAACGGTTGCTGCAGTTATAGCCGGACTGCTTTTTGGCCTGCATCCTATGCACGTGGAATCTGTAGCCTGGGCGGCCGGGCGCAAAGACATATTATATGGTTTGTTTTACATTCTTGCCATGACTGCTTACGTATATTACCTGCGTGCCCAGGGAGGCAAGAAAACGATCTGGTATGTTACTGTGTTTGCCCTGTTCGTCCTTTCGTTGCTGTCAAAAGGTGTGGCTGTAATTCTGCCCATCGCATTGCTGCTTATAGACCTGATTGAAAAAAGGCCATTGTTTATTTCATCTGCCGACGGCTCCGGCGCAACTGCGGGTAGAAAATTAAATTTTGGAATGCTGCTCGACAAGATTCCCTTCTTTGGGCTCGCCTATTTCTTCGGTATTCTGGCAAAAGTTACACAACAAAAGGTAGGCGCATATGGCTCACTCGATGCTCATTTTACAACTATCGAGAGAATTGCACTCAGTTGTTATGCCTTGGTTACCTATTTATGGAAATTAATAATTCCTGCTGGACTGACTAACTTTTACCCTTATCCGCTGAAAATGCAAGATGCGCTGCCTGTTTCATTTTATGTGTTTCCTGTGATCGTAATTGCACTGGCAGCAGCTGTATGGATTTTTGCCCATCGGAACAGAGTTATTCTCTTCGGAACGGGCTTTTTTATTGCGAATATCATTCTATTACTACAGTTTGTTCCGGTGGGGGGCGCTATCGTCTCAGACCGATATGCCTATATCCCTTACCTTGGTTTGTTTTATATACTTGGCTGGATAGTATCGGAATACTTCGAGGCACCAGGTAAAGCCGGCACAGGAAAAATGTTGCTGGGCATTGTGCTGGTTTATAGCCTGGCTCTGGGATTTGTGAGCCGGGAACGCTGTAAAGACTGGTATGACTCGATAAGCCTGTGGAAAGACAATGTAGAGAAACATCCAGAAGGGCCGGTTGGCTACTTTTATCTCGGACAGGATTATTTTACGCGGTATGAAGCATCCACAAATCCGGTAAAAAAGAAAAATATGGCTGACTCCAGCATGATGTATTTCAATCTATCGGTTGAGAGAAAGCCTGACTATATTAACCCAATCATCTGTATAGCAGAACTACAGCGCAACTACGGCGCGGTAGACGACGCAAAACGCACCTACTACAAGGCACTTAAAATCAATGATAAAAATGAGAGTGTTTACCTTGGCCTGGCAGTGATTTACGCCATCAAACAGCAATACGATTCTGCATCTTACTGCTTTGCTACTGGTTTGAAACTGAAACCATTCTCTCCGGAGGGGCACAGCAACTACGCTAACTTCTACGATATCATTGGCAAGCTGGATTCGTCGCTGCACGAATACGCCATTGCTATTGAACAGAACCCAGATGCCTACATACCGTACATGAACAGGGGCAGGATCTACCAGCGCATGAACAAATTACCTGAAGCGTTAAAAGACTTCAACAAGGCGGTTGAAAAAAGTACAGAATCGGGAGATGTTTACCTGACAAGGTCTAAATGCTACCTGGCCATGGGCAATAAAGCTATGGCATTGCAGGATGCCCAGAAAGCCGCTTCTTTAGGCCTACAGGTTGATGCCGCATACCTGAGCCAGCTGAAATAGGTTTAATTAATTACTGCTCTTATCCTCGTGCAGTTTCAGCACCCTGAGCATGGGTGCAGCAAACCATGTAATGCCTACTACCAGTATGGTGAGGCAACCACCTACAAACACTGCCGGAACCGTGCCCATCCATTTGGCAGTGATACCGCTTTCCATAGCACCCAGTTCGTTTGATGAGCTGATGAACATGGTATTGACTGCCGACACCCTGCCGCGCATACTGTCGGGTGTATATATCTGTAGAATGGTGTGACGGATGACCACATTTACTGCATCAAAAACACCACCAAGCAACAACATCAGGAAAGCCACAAGGAATCCCCATGAAATACCAAAACCGGAAACTGTAACTATAGCACCGGTACCGAAATAACCAGAAAAAGCAAAAATAATAGTGGTGATTCCAAAACCAATTATACTCAACATCAACTTAATTCCCGGATTCTTTTTCAGCGGCACAAACGAAAGAATGAACAATGAAACAACCGAACCAATGCCCGGAGCAGCCCGCATCCAACCAAACCCAACCTCGCCTACTTTAAGAATATCATCAGCATACACTGGTAAAAGCGCTACTGCACCTCCAAAGAGAACAGCAAACATATCAAGCGATAAAACTGCCAAGATGAGCTGTGAACCAAAAACAAAACGTAGCCCCTCGCCCAGGCTCTTAGCTACAGGTTCCTTTTCCTTCTTCATGATCTGCTGTTTGGGAATACGTAGAAGAGCAATCAACGATACCAGCTCAATCAGGCCCACCCAAATAAGGCTGATATGAAAACCAAACAATATAAGGAACCCAGCTATCAGCGGCCCCATGAAAGCACCAAATTGCCACGCTGCACTGCTCCAGGTAGTCGCATTGGGGTAATGCTCACGTGGCGTAAGCAAGCCTTGTAGCGAAAAGGAAGAAGGCCCCAGGAACGCACGCAGTGCACCGCCAATAAAAATTCCGGCATAAACCAGCCAGACAATGTTGGAAACAGACAATACGGTTTGAATGCCCGGCCATGCCAGCACGACAAAGAACACACATAGCAGCAGGTAACCCACAATACAGGTGAGCATCATGAATTTTTTCTCTTTAAGATCTACAAAGTGCCCGGAAAACAATGAAAAACCTACCGCCGGTATGACCTCCCATAAACCTAACATACCCAGTGCCAGCTTATCGTGCGTAAGCTTGTAAACGTAATAACTCACAATTGCCGCCTGCATATTTAAAGACAGAATTATGGCAACACGAACAAGCAGAAAATTTCTGAACACCGGAAAATGCAGAGCCTGGTTTTTCTCCAGAAAAGACTGTTTGGGTTTCAATAGAGTATGTTTTATGCAAACCTATGAAAAAACGCATGGTGTGTCATTGCTAATATCTAAATTGTGGAAATAATGTTCAAAATTGTCATATTATTGTGGCAATTATCAGATATTCAATCCTTATGAAAAGAAAGTTTTTGCTGATATTCTCTTTGATACTTTTCTCCAATTTTCTATTTATACGGATGAGCTGCTACAAGCGCCCTAATTGCAATTTACTAGTTAATGTAACATTAACAGCTTTTGACAATGCAGACAGCCTGCCACACGAGCCAAAAACCATCGGGGTTCTGGCAAGCGCTTTTTGCCTTGAATATGCTACACATGACTCAATGTATTTCTGCGGCAACAGGCACAGTAAATTCCCGGTAAATGCAGCCTATGCCGGCACTACAAACAACAAAAGCGTCACAGTTGACAGCATAAGCCTTTTTAGCGATAATGATTTTGATGCAGCGCATCCGGCTGGCAGCGAGTTGGTAGGCCTTTTTAGCCAAAAAAAATACGCCAATTACAATTCCAATGTATCCAGAATTTATTTGGAACACCTGCCCTCTGATACCGGCACACACATATTTACTATGAAATTTTATTTGTCAGATAGTACAGTCATGGCCGCTTCCACATCTCCTGTAAAACTGTTGTTATGAGGCCATTATTGCTATTTACGTTTTGCTTCAGCACATTATTTTCGTATGCAAGGAAGAGTGACTCAACATCATATCGTTGCCGCCTTCAGTTGTCATACCAATATTCAATGCCGTTAGGTGATTTTTCCTATAAAGGCAGTAACAATTACCTGATGGGGCAGTTCCGCCCATCTTCAGGAGTACTTTTCTCCACATCTGTCCATTTTTCCAGGCATTTTGCTGTGGGCTTTCAGTTCAGCGACCCATCCTATAAGTTTGATGGAAAAAAGATCCTTACTCAACTCGAACAAAAATACCTTGATCCTGCTTTTTTCACAACAATCGAAAAGTACGATATTAAGTATGAGATACCCTCACCAGCGCTTGAATTCAGCTACAGTAGTTATTTTCATTCCATAGAGTTAGAACCATTTGTGACTGCAGGCATATGCCGAGGGCGTATGACGGGCGCAGGTTCAGCAGCATATATTCATAGAAAGAAAAAGAATGACAATTACTATGAAGACATTTATGTTGATGTGGGGCGCAGCAATACATTTTTTTACCCTGGTTTTGGCATCAGGCTAAATAAAAAGATTGTTTCTATTCTGTATGCTACTCTTGCCGTACAATACAATACCGGAACGATGAAATACAGCATTAATGAAGAACGAAAAGACATTGACGACAACGTTACTACATCATCTGCAAATGGTACCCAACAGGTTTCCTCGCTGCAAATTGAAGGAGTTTTACAGCTTCGGTTTACAAAAATGCGGAATGTTCTTCGTTAATAGGGCAAATATCTCAGCCCTTTACCCGCGGCTGTTTTTAACGCATTAAATTCACGCATTAAAGACAGCAATATTCCAATACTGGCAGAACTGAGAGACTGGGCAATGCTGCCAGCCAGCTTTAAGGCAAATATTGAACAGCAATTTGATTCCATATTCAGCAATATGGACAATATAGCCTTAGAAAGCCAAAAAAAGTGCGTTCAAAATATTCCGCACTTACATCGCAGCAAATACTAAATTTGCTGTACAATGACCAACGCCTCCCAGATAATAGGTACCAGTATTGTGCAGGCTTTTCAGGAACTGAGAGCTAACAAACTACGTACTTTCCTGTCTCTGCTGGGTATTACAATTGGCATATTCTGTATCATAGCTGTACTGACGGTGCTGGATAGCATGAAGAACAATATACAGAAAGACATGGCCACGCTGGGCAGTGATGTACTCTATATTGGCAGATGGCCATGGATGGATGAGGGAGGTGAATACAAGTGGTGGGAATACTGGAGGCGGCCCGGAATGACCCCCGAGAATGTAAAGGCAATCCAGTCGCAGGTACCAGATGTAGAACTAGTAACAATGTGCCTATCTACCAACAGAATGACGGTAAAGTACAACGACCTTGATGCCAGCAGTATTCAAGGCTATGCAGTCTTATATGGTTTCGACAAACTGCAGACAATAGACATTATGGACGGCCGTTATTTAAGCCCCAACGAACTGGATGGAGGTGTGAATGCAGTAGTGCTGGGGTATGATGTTTACAGGACTCTTTTCCCGACGAGTGTGAGCCCTCTGGGCAAGAATGTCAGTTTTCACGGGCATAAATTCACAGTAACCGGAATAATGAAGAAAGCCGGGCAAAACATGGCCGGCTTCGATTTCGACAATTCTGTTATTTACCCTTATTACGCTGCAGCGAATTTTCTTGAAATGCGCTCTCTGAATTACGACCCTTTTATAGCGGTAAAAGCAGCAAACAGAAAAAACCTGGAAGATGTAAAATTGGAAGTTGAAGGTGTATTGCGCAAATCGAGAAAAGTAAAACCCGGCCAGCCCAACGATTTCGCTATCAACCAACTGAGCCAGGTTTCCAAACGAATAGAAATGGTTTTTTCCACCATAGATGTTGTAGCCTGGGTCATCGGCGGGTTTTCGCTGATTGTTGGTGCATTTGGCATCGCTAATATTATGTTTGTCACTGTGAAGGAGCGTACAAAGATCATAGGCCTTAAAAAAGCAATTGGCGCAAGAAGTTCCTCAATATTATGGGAATTTCTGCTGGAAGCAATTGTGCTTTGCCTGGTAGGGGGGCTGGTTGGCATAGCTATTGTGCTGCTGCTAGGGCTGTTTATGACCTATGTTGCCGACTTCCATGTTACATTATCCCTGGCCAACTTCTTTATTGGCATTTTTGTATCTATTTTCGTTGGCGTTTTGTCGGGATTGATTCCGGCAAGGTCAGCGGCAAAACTGGACCCGGTAGCAGCAATTAGAACTAGTTAATATGGCAGCAAAAAAGAAACGTATTCTGATTCTCGATAAAGAACATATATCGTGGAAACTTCGCCGAATGGCATACGAGATATGGGAGCATAACAGTGATGAACAGGAGCTGATTGTCATAGGCATAGAAGGCAAGGGTAAGATTGTAGCAGACAACCTGACGGCTATTCTGAAAAAGATATGCCCGCTGCAGGTCAAAACGATTGCTCTTGGCATTAACAAGAAAAAACCTTTGAACACAGCAATCGAATTTGGTGAAGACCTGAGCGGGCGTTCTGTGATCATTGTGGACGATGTGGTAAATTCAGGAAAGACCATTATGTACTCGCTCAACACCATACTGGCATATGACTTAAAGAAACTCATGGTTGCTGTGCTTGTAGACCGTAAGCATAAAAACTTCCCAATAGCTTCTGATATAATAGGCCATTCAATAGCTACCACGCTCCAGGATCATATTGAAGTAGAAACTGAAGGAAAAGAGATAGTGGCTGTTTATCTGGAGTAAAAATCCGGCAATCTGGCCGGGTGCTGATTCATTGAAATAATAATCTTAAAAAGAAATGTCATTTACATTAGTAATACATGGTGGAGCAGGGAATGTTATACCTGCTATTTTGAATCCTGATCTGGAACTGCAGTATACACAGGCACTGAAAGATGCACTGGACAGTGGCACTGAAGTGCTGAAAAAAGGAGGCTCTTCGGTTGATGCTGTAGTTGCTGCCATCTCTACAATGGAAGATAACCCGCTGTTCAATGCAGGCAAAGGTTCTGTGTTCACAAAAAAAGGGCTGAATGAAATGGATGCCGCAATTATGAATGGACGTAACCTTGCGGCAGGCGCCATTGCCGGAGTTCGCAACATCAGGAACCCTATTCAACTGGCCAGGGAAGTAATGCTGCATTCCGGCCACGTGTTGCTGAGCGGCAGCGGAGCAGCAGAATTTGCCATCAATCAAGGGCTGACAATGACACCTGATGAATATTTTTTTAATCAGCTACGTTATGACCAGTGGGTTGAGATCCGCGATACTAATTTCACTCAGCTCGACCACAAAGGGGACAACTTAAAAAGCCATACGCCCGATCACAAATTCGGCACGGTGGGTGCAGTGGCACTTGACAGCGAAGGAAACCTTGCCGCAGGCACGTCTACTGGTGGCATGACCAACAAACGCTTTGGCCGTATTGGCGACAGCCCAATTGTTGGCGCAGGCACTTATGCCAACAACAGTACATGTGCCATTTCCTGTACCGGGCACGGCGAGTTTTTTCTGAGGGCTGTTGTAGCGCACGATGTTTCCTGCCTGATGGAATACAAGGGGCTTACTTTGCATGAAGCCTGCAATGTGGTAGTAAAAGACAAATTGGTAAAGATGGGTGGCGAAGGAGGACTGATAGCGGTAGACACAAAAGGCAACTTTGAGTTCTGTTTTAATTCCGCCGGAATGTATCGCGGTATGCGGAACAGTGAAGGGAAGGAAGCAGTGGCTTTTTACGGTCAGTAATACTGCCTAATACATCACCTATGGAAATATAGTTTAGGGCGAGTTCGCCGACCTATCTAATGAAGTATTGCCGGTTATTCTACTTTAGTTAATGCCAGAATATATTCTGGCTGCCATCACTTAATGTCTGCAACTCAGATACTAACTTATTCAGCCCACGTTAACAACCAATACCCTAAATTTGTAACAGCAGCAATTATGGCAAAGGCAGACACGAAAAGTGCAAGAAAAAAGGAGGTTGTTCTCAAAACAAAATCCCCGAACAAGACAGAAGGCATTTCAGCACCCGAAGTAGAACATCATACTGATGATGAAAGTGCATTGCCTGATACCCACGATGCCATTTTCATTAAGGGTGCGCGTATGCACAACCTAAAGAACGTAGATGTAGCTATACCACGGAACAAGTTGGTGGTAGTAACCGGCGTGAGTGGCAGCGGCAAGTCGTCGCTGACCATGGATACGCTTTTTGCCGAGGGGCAGCGCAGGTATGCAGAAAGCCTGAGCGCATATGCCCGTCAGTTTCTGATGCGCATGGACAAACCCGATGTTGATTATATCCGGGGCATTTGCCCGGCAATAGCCATTGAGCAGAAAGTTACCACCCGCACACCCCGCAGCACAGTAGGCAGTATGACCGAGATATACGACTATCTGCGCCTGCTGTTTGCAAGAATAGGTAAGACATATTCTCCGGTAAGTGGTAAAGAAGTAAAAAAAGACAGCGTAACAGATGTGGTTGGGTTTGTACAGTCTCTGCCTGAAGGCACAAAAGTGCAGTTTATTGTACCGCTGACACCCAGATACAAACGAACCATTGAAGAGGAACTGAACATTCTGATGCAAAAAGGATTTAGCAGAATTTATGCACCGGAAATAGATGAAAAACCCATCAGGATTGAAGACGTTCTGGAGGGCTCAGTAGCTATTGGAAAAGCGAAATGCAATTTACTGATTGACCGTATTGTTGTAAAGAAAGAATTTGAAGAGGACGGCCTACACAGGCTTGCCGATAGCATACAAACGGCATTTTATGAGAGCGAAGGCGAATGCCATGTTGAGACTGATGGAAAAAAAATCCACCATTTCAACAGCCGTTTTGAGGCCGACGGCATCGTTTTTGATGAACCAAGCCCAAATCTGTTTTCATTCAACAACCCTTATGGGGCATGCCCGGTGTGCGAGGGTTTCGGGCAAGTGCTGGGCATAGATGATGCACTTGTAATCCCCGACAGAAGGCTCAGTGTTTACGAAGGTGCTGTAGCCTGCTGGAAAGGAGAAAAAATGAGCGAATGGCAGCAGGCTTTCATTAAATCTGCCGCCAAATATGACTTCCCAATCCACAAGCCGGTGTGCGACCTATCTGAAAAAGAGTTCAAGCTGCTATGGGAAGGCAATGAAAAAGTAAGCGGCATAGAAGACTTTTTTAAGATGGTAGAGCAGAACCTCTACAAAGTGCAGTACCGTGTAATGCAGGCCCGTTACCGCGGACGAACAACCTGCCACACCTGCAAGGGAACACGGCTAAGAAAAGAAGCATTGTACGTTAAGATAAGCGGAGCCACTATTGCTGACCTGATGTTCAGGCCGGCCGATGAATTGTACGACTGGCTGCAGAAACTGAAACTAAGCAATCATGACTTTACGATAGCCAAACGTATACTTACAGAAGTGAACCAGCGCATGAAAACGCTGCTGGATGTGGGCCTGAATTACCTTTCGCTTAGCCGGTTGGCAAATACACTTTCTGGCGGTGAAAGCCAGAGAATACAGCTGACAAAATTTCTGGGCAGCAATCTTACTGATTCCCTGTACATACTGGATGAACCCAGCATAGGTCTGCATAGCCGTGATACTGAGCGCCTAATTGGCGTGCTTAAGTCGCTGCGCGATCTGGGCAACACAGTGGTAGTGGTTGAGCACGATGAAATGATGATGCACGAATCAGACCACATTATAGATATGGGACCGCTGGCCAGCCATCTGGGGGGCACAGTTGTTGCAACAGGCAATTACAAAGAACTGATTAAGAACAAAGCTAGCCTTACAGGTAAATACCTGAGCGGAGAGCTGAAAATAGAAGCGCCTGCCATAAAGCGCAAACCATCAGCCCGCATCAGAATCGAGGGGTGCAGGCAAAACAATCTGAAGAATATCTCAGTTGATTTTCCGCTCAATATGCTTTGTGTGGTAACAGGTGTGAGCGGCAGCGGCAAAACAACGCTTGTAAAACAAACGCTTTACCCTGCGCTTCAAAAGCACTATGGAGAAGGGGCCGACAGGCCGGGTATTTTCAAAGAACTATCGGGTGACCTGAAAAGCATATCACACATTGAGCAGGTAGATCAGAACCCCATAGGCAAATCATCGCGCAGCAACCCTGTCACCTACATTAAGGCATACGACGAAATAAGGAAACTGTATGCCAAGCAGCCACTGTCAAAAATGCGGGGCTTTGAGGAAAAACACTTTTCCTTCAACACTGATGGCGGCCGCTGTGATACCTGCAAGGGTGAGGGCGAAGTGGTTGTAGAAATGCAGTTTCTTGCTGATGTGCATCTGCTGTGCGAAGTGTGCAAGGGCAAACGCTTTAAAGAAGAAGTGCTGGAAGTTACCTACCGCACCAAAAGTGTGTATGATGTACTTGAACTGAGTGTAGACCAGGCTATTGAGTTTTTTGCCGACGAAAAGAAACTTGCGCAGGCACTCCAGCCGCTCAGCGATGTAGGGCTTGGTTACATAAAACTGGGACAAAGCAGCAATACACTCAGCGGGGGCGAAGCTCAGCGCGTGAAACTGGCTTCATTCCTTGGGCGGGGCAAGATGAAAGACAAAGTGCTGTTCATTTTTGATGAGCCAACTACAGGCCTGCATATGCATGATATCAAAAAACTACTGCAGTCTTTTGATGCGCTTATAGAACAGGGACATTCCATCATTGTTGTGGAGCACAACACAGATGTGATTAAGAGTGCTGATTGGGTA
The DNA here is from genome assembly GCA_900299255.1 of Sphingobacteriales bacterium. Lineage (GTDB taxonomy): Bacteria > Bacteroidota > Bacteroidia > Chitinophagales > Chitinophagaceae > Nemorincola. Next base: position 19,465 of record OMJB01000023.1, on the reverse strand, counting down.
ATAGATCTGGGGCCGGAAGGTGGCATAGGCGGAGGCAAACTATTGTATGAAGGGCCTCCTGAAGGGCTAAAAAAAGTTAAAGAAAGCCATACCGGTAAATATATGTAGCCGTATTCACCAAAAAAATAATACCTTTATTAAAACAACCATATGAAAAAACTATTCTTTTTGCTGGCACTTGCCACTATTGGAACCTTAACAACATCCTATGCTCAGAATGCACCTGCCGAACCAACCGTGATTGTGTGCCTCGGTGATATTTGTCCTCATTACAAGGACGGCAAAATTGATAACATCACCACCACCAGGTCAGAAATTCTGGCTAACACTACATTGTCAACGCCTCCACCATTTTTCAAAGTGGTTGAATTTAGTTTCAGCATGTTACCTAAGGCCAAAGATTTTCTGGGCCCATTCAAAGTGACGGGCGACAAACTGACCCCTGAGATCATCAAACTGATACAGAATATGGACGACCCACAGGGACGAATATTTATCGAAAATATCATTGTAAACGTGAATGGAATTGCAGTGAAGGCGACCCCTTTGGCACTAAAAATGGCCCTTAAAAAATAAGATGAAAAAAAGCCTCCTTTTTACAGCTCTCATACTACCTGCAATCACTTCTTTCGGACAGAAAAAAGACAAAGATGCACCTGCTGAACTACCCCCGCCAAGGGTCTGGGTATCTAATATCCATACCTACTATACCACCAGAGATTCTATACTTGCCCACCCTCAGTTAAATACAGACTCCGTTGGTTGCAGGGTATCCGGCTTTACTATTTCACTGCAGGCACCTGACCATCCGTTTTACGGGCCGCTCTATGCAGTGGGCTGGGAAATGACTCAGACTCAGAAAGACGTTATCAAACAATGGGACTATCCGGATGTTACTTTTTATATTCAGGATATACACCTGAACTGCCACGAGAAAGATGCAACAAGCCCACCCTTTCAGTTAAAGTTCGACCATTAGCCGACATCGCCAGAGTCTCATTAGTTCAGTACAAACTTAATCGGCAGTGTAAATAACACTTTCACTGCTTTGCCATTTTGCTTGCCCGACCGCCATTTCGGCATGCTGCTAATTATACGCACCGCTTCCTCATCGCAGCCTCCGCCTATTCCGCGCATTAGCTGCACATCGCTTACGCTGCCATTTTCATTCACTACAAACTGCACAACAACCCTGCCTTCAATATTGCTCGAGCGGGCCGATTCCGGATAATGCAAATTACTGGCGAGATAGTCTTCTATACTACCATTAAACTGCGGCATTTGCTCTACATATACCAGTATTTTGTTCTCGGCTAGCACAGGCGGCTGTGTTACACCTGTGCCCGGGTGGCCGCTTACTCCGGGTACCAGATCAGGAGATTCAACATTGGTCGTAGTGCCCGGATTTGCGTTTACCAATTGCTTGTTCTCGGTCATTTGCTGATCTGGCAGTACCGGATCATCTGTAATAACCGGATCGGTAAACTTGTGCGTATTAACCTGTTTGAGTGCAGCAACAGGCTGTTCAGGAGGCAATATTTTTGGCGATGTTCTTGGCGGCGGGATGTATACATCCGTAGGAGACACGGGGGTTTTATTTACAATTGCCATAGCAGGCTTTCGAATGTTGATTAACGAAAAACTGCTCAACCCCACGACGCCTACCAGCAACATCAGGGTAGCTTTCCTGACACGCCGGTCATAATTTTTACGCAGTTCGTAGCCACCATAGTTCTTGTTGCGCTGATCGTAGATGATATCCAGATAGTCGGCTTGCAATAGTTTTTGGGTTTCCATAATTGTTCGTTTCTAATTAGATGCAGAAACGAACGAATTCCATAAACTACAGTAACAAACGACCTACGCAAGCTCAAATACCGTTATCTCCGGCATTACCCCAAGCCTGCCCGGATATCCCAGAAAACCGAAACCACGGTTCACATACAGATGCTGATCGCCCTGCGAATACAGCCCTGCCCATTCATTGTAAATATACTGAACCGGGCTCCATTTCAGCCATTTGCTTTCCACGCCAAACTGCATACCGTGTGTGTGCCCGCTTAGCGTAAGGTTCACATCTTTGTAGTCTTGCAGTACCTGGCCATGCCAGTGCGATGGGTCGTGCGACATCAATATCTTAAACGAAATATCCTTTTCTTTAAGTCCATGGTATGCTTTGCTCAGGTCGCCGTATTTAGGAAAGTTGGCTTTGGCGCTCCAGTTTTCTATACCAATCAGTGCTATTTTATCACCACCTCTCTCCAGTACCACATGCTCATTCATCAGCAGCCGCCATCCCATCTTACCATGAGTATCTTTAAGTGTATTCAGATTGGCAACTTTGGCTTCTTTTGTTGGCCACTGCACATAGTCTCCGTAATCATGGTTGCCCAGTGTTGAGTAAACACCCATAGGTGCTTTCAGCTTAGAGAAAATCTCCTGATATCTGGCATCTACCTCATCAGCATGGTTATTGACCAGGTCTCCGGTAAATAATATCATATCAGCATTCTGATCCATCACACGCTCAATGCCGTGAAGTACAGCACTGTGGTCGTCAAAACTACCGGTATGTATATCACTTATCTGCACAATTTTCATTCCTTTGAAGCCATTCGGAATACCTGCCAGATCCAGCTTCACCTTCCGCACCCTGTATTTATACCTGTTGGTGATCCCGTATGTAAACCCAAGCAACGATAGCCCGCCCAGTACCAATGCAGTTCTTTTTAAAAATTCAGAACGCTCTATTCCGCCGCCGGGCTGAGCATCATCCACTGCTTTGCCTCCATATGCCAGCGATGTAATCAGCCATGTAACAAGCCTTCTGATATCGTCCACCAGCATTATCATCAGCACCAGTATCTTGCCCACCACAAACCCTAATACAAATGATATATAGATGTTCCGGAGCAGATGCGGCATAGAGGCCCAGTTGATCTGTCTGAAAAAAATAAATCCTAGCCAGGTTATGACCGTCAGCAACATATAAATTGCAGTAAGGCTGACCCGCCACACTGATGGCAGACTTTTCAATGCTGACCGCACAACTATCAGGCTGTAATATTCAGCAAGCCCCAAAATGCTCAGGATAATTATCAAGCGCAGTATCATCAGTAAGATTAAAATTTCAGAAAGTGTGTTATCTGATCTTTGATCAGCTGTTCGGTGGCGGGTTTCAGCAGTGTACCGCTTTTGTCCATCTCTTCATTGATTTTTGAGAGCAGCAGTTTGTCATACAGCACATTCACTTTCATGTAGTGCAGTATAGATGTCATATGCTCCAGGCCGCGCAGGTTACCGGCCCGCCCATCCGATAACCCAACAAGTGCAGCCTTTTTGTGCCACCATGATTTTCTAATGTCGCAGTTATCCATCATCACTTTCAGAATCCCAGGGAAGCTGGCATTATATTCCGGCATAATGAGCAATAATTTATCAGCAGGAATCAGGTACTCCTGTTCTATCGCTTTCATCTCTTCGCCCTTTTCCCACACTTTTTTGTTCTCCAGTGAGAGCAACTTCACATCAGGCGTATGCTCTGAAATCAGTTTATAATAAAGATTTGCTGTCCTTAAGGTCATGCTGTCTGCACGGTTGGTGCCTGAGATAATTGTTATCATTACAGTCTGGTGGTCATTTTGTGGTCAAAGTTGAGTATTATTTTACAAATTCGTTGTCTGCTACGTTTTCATTTACGCCATTTCTTATTTATTACCGAATAGCGAAATACTATATTGTTTCCCGGTCTGCACGGATATTCCAAAACAATAAAACCACCCGAAGGTGGTTTTATTGACTCAGAAATGATATAACATCACTTTGATGGGTTTTCTGATTCTATCACATATACATCTTCGCCATCGTGCTTCATTCTGTAATTTTCGCGTGCATATTTTTCAATTTTTGCCGGATCCGCCATCAGCCCGTTCCTTTCTGCAGCCAGCCTTGCTATTTCAGTATTCAGGTAGGCTATGTTCTCTTTCACATTCTTCAACTCTTTCTGGCGCTGCTGCATCGTTACCCAGTCGTTCTGATCAAAGTAAATCGTCCAGACAGCGAAAAAAACTGCTGTCAGCAAAAATTTATTTGTTACAACCCTGAATATTTTTTTCAGCATCCTGCCCTGATTTTGTTTTTACACTACAACTGATCCGCTCTATGCTCAGCACTGTATTTTCTGCACTAAAATTACGCAATTTGCAAATACCAAAAACCTCAATAGTTTAATCTCTTATTTGCCAAATTTCAGGCTTTTGCCCGGATAGAATGCTGTACCAGCCAGCTCCTGCTCAATCCTCAGCAACTGATTGTATTTAGCCATCCTGTCGCTCCTGCTTGCTGATCCCGTCTTGATCTGTCCGCAGTTCAGCGCCACAGCAAGGTCAGCAATAGTTGCATCTTCTGTCTCGCCGCTCCTGTGGCTCATAATAGTGTTATACCGGTTATGCTGTGCCATTGTCACTGCTTCAATAGTTTCTGTCAGCGTACCTATCTGGTTTACTTTTACCAGCAAGCCATTGGCAATCTGTTCAGTGATGCCTTTGTTCAGCCTTTTTACATTTGTTACAAACAAATCATCACCTACCAGCTGCACTTTGTCGCCCAGTGCTTCTGTCAGCTTTTTCCATCCTTTCCAGTCATCTTCAGCCATTCCGTCCTCTATGCTTACTATCGGGTATTTTTTGCACCATTTCACCCAGTACTCCACCAGTTCTTCACTGCTCATCTTCTTGCCATCGCTCTTGTGGAAATGGTATTTCTTGTCCTTGTCATTATACAGCTCGCTGTTAGCTGCATCCATGGCAATGCTTACCTGCACACCGGGTTTATATCCGGCTTTTTCAATTGCTTTTAAAACTGTTTCTATTGCTTCCTCATTGCTCTGAATGTTGGGCGCAAAACCACCTTCGTCACCTACATTGGTACTATATCCTTTGTCCCTCAGTACTGTTTTAAGTGCATGAAAAATCTCTACACCCCAGCGTAGCCCTTCGCTAAACGTTGCCGCTCCTGAAGGAACAACCATAAATTCCTGAAAATCGATTTTATTGTCCGCATGTGCGCCGCCATTCAGAATGTTCATCATTGGCACTGGAAGTGTACGCGCATTGGCGCCCCCTATGTAGCGGTACAAAGGTAGGTTCACTGACTTCGCAGCAGCTTTGGCAGCAGCCATACTCACTGCCAGAATTGCATTGGCTCCCAGCTTGCCTTTGTTCTCTGTTCCGTCAATTTCAATCATAGCCTTGTCCAGTCCAGCCTGATCAGTTACTTCCCAGCCATACAACTCTTCGGCTATTATGTCATTCACATTACTTACAGCTTTCAGTACCCCTTTGCCCAGGTATTTCTTCTTATCTCCGTCACGCAGTTCCACGGCTTCGTGCTTCCCGGTGCTGGCACCACTGGGTACCGCTGCTCGGCCAAAATTTCCATCGTTAGTTTGCACATCAACTTCCACTGTAGGATTCCCCCTGCTGTCTAATATCTGACGGGCGATAATTTCTGTAATAAAGCTCATTTGATTTCAGTTTGTTTTGAAATGCAAAAATAGTCCATAATCAAGTCTTTTTAAACAACATCTATGTTAATTGACATTAAAAAGGGTTGGCACGAGCCAACCCTTTTGAGTATCTGCTTAGTTAAAAGTTTATCTGTTGATAATTATTTTTCCAGTGAAAGTTTCGTTTCCAGATGTTGCATTAATAAAATACAATCCTGATGGAACATCCAGATTCAGCTCGTAATTTTTATTAACCGGCATTGTAAATTCTTTCATTTTCTCACCAACAACATTGGTAATAGTCACGGTAGCATTGCCGGTAGCAGGTGTCTCAAGATTGAGCGTAATCTGACCTGAAGCCGGATTTGGTGCGATTAGCAGCTTACCTTCATTTCCAGAAACATTTGCTACCCCAAGCTCAGTAGGAGCATTATAAGTTGCACTTCTGTTTCCACATGTGTTATGCAAAGTGTAAGTAAATACGTCTGGTGTTCCGAGTTCATTTATAATAATTGACGCATATGATACCAGGCTGAACGAATCCAGTTGTGCAAGAATAATACCAACACTAGAATTAGACTGAGTCCAAACACCGCCCCATGGAACCGCTCTCAGGAAATAATTGACGCCAATACTTACAATAGACGGCCCAGTTACAGTTATCACTGGCGGCTGATTTACAAATATTGTTTTTACAATTGTTGTCGTTCCAAATCCGTTTGTATAAGTGTAAGAAATATTTACCGGCCCATACATAAGGCCTTTCACGCTCCCACCTGCAGATACTGTAGCCTGAGTATCTGCTGCGCTGGCCCATATACCCCCTGGAGCAGTCGGGTTTGTAAGCAATATTGAATCGCCTAAACAAACTGAATCAGCCCCGGTTATAGCCCCACCAGTTGGTATAGCACCCACATAAAAAGGTACTGTTGCAACAGTTGTCCCACAGCTGTTTGTTACAGTATAAGATGCAGTAGTAACCCCTATGGAAACACCAGTAAATACGCCAACAGAATCAACATGAGCAATTGAAGTATCAGCTACAGACCATACACCTCCGATAGTGGTATCAAATAATGTCCTTGTTAAACCAACGCCAACACTGTCAATTCCATAAATGATACTTGCAGGGGCATCAACAGTAACCGGATGAGTTGCTATGCTTGCACCGCAGCCGTTTGAACTGTAGTAGGAAATGGTAGCAACACCCTGATAAACACCTGTTACGTTACCGCTGCCGTCAACTACTGCTACCGCTGTATTGCTGCTGATCCAGGTACCACCGCTTACGGTTTCAGATAAGTGCATCCACGATCCACGGCAAACATGTGAAGGGCCTGAAATAACACCGGCAGCAAGAGTAGTATCCAAATGAACTGTAATAAACGAAGAAACAGAACTGCATGCGTTGGTGAAAGAATAACCTATAACTGTATTTCCCCATCCTGTACCAACGACCATTCCAGCAGAGCTCACTGTAGCTACGCCTGGCAAGCTGCTTGTCCATACGTGTGTACCAATTGTGTTTGCATTGGTAAGCATGATATAGTGCCCGGAGCAGGTAACTGTTGGCCCAACAATTGGCTGAGCAGTAACCGCTGAATCAATATGTACCACCATCCACGAAACGTAAGTTCCACAGATGTTTGTAATCGTATATTTAACCGTATCATAACCGAAACCGGAAGCAGTTGCAGTCAGAAATCCTGATGTGCTGTTAATTGATGCCAGAGACAAATCGCTTGAAGACCATGTGCCTCCGCCCACAGAACTGGAAAAAGTAACTGTTCCGCTTCTGCAGATTGAATTTGGCCCGCTTATGGCACCAGCAAAGCCTGTATCCACTTTCAATAAAGCGTAGTTTGAAATATCCAGGCCAGAAGAGTTGTGGGCCACACCCTTATACCAGTAACCATTTAGCATCATTCTGGAAGTTACCTTCAGGGTATCCGTTCCTGCACCAGCATAAAAGGTAGTATCTCTTACTGTATCCCAGGTTGCTCCTGCATTTGTTGAAACCAGCCACGAATATGTCATCGGGTCTGTACCGGGAGTATCGGTAGCCGAAATGAAAAAACTGGCTACTGTTCCGGCACACACCGTGTCATTTTTTGGGTGTGTATGTACGGTAGGCACGGTTGCATTTGCTGCTACAGAGAAGAAGATGGCACAGAAAAACAACAAATTCGATAAGTAAAAGCTTCTTTTCATTTTATATAATTTAATATTTCTTACAAGCATTTGCTTCACTCATGCCAGAAAATATTTCCGGCATTAAAACAAACATTTTTCACGTAGGTTAACGGGCAAATTTAACAATTTCAATCTGATTTATACTAATTGCGAAGTACCTATTTGTATATAATTTATTTAGCCATGTAAAATCATTTTTTAACACTTAGCCCGGCAGATGCTTCGGGTTCAATTAATGTAATCCGATGTATTTAAGACGTTGTTTTTGTGGTATTTCTTTGGTTACCGGCAAAATAGATTCGCTATGGCTCAGTAGCTGCATACATATTGCATAGGAAATCATATTTAATCTCCTTACCTGGGGTATCTGCCGCTTCTTTAATTTCCTCACTGAATTCGTAACTTCGGCACCTCAAACATATCCCTGATGGCACAACTGATAAGAAAAGAAGACGCACTGGAATACCATGAAAAAGTAAGGCCGGGCAAAATTGAAGTTGTTCCCACAAAAGAAACCAAGACGCAGAGAGACCTGGCTTTAGCCTATTCGCCAGGTGTGGCTGAACCATGTATGGAAATCCATGCCAACCCTGATGATGTTTACCGGTATACCGCAAAAGGAAACCTGGTAGCAGTGATCTCAAACGGTACTGCAGTATTGGGGCTGGGAGACATCGGCCCGGAAGCTTCAAAACCTGTGATGGAAGGAAAAGGCTTGCTGTTTAAGATATATGCCGATATTGATGTATTTGACATTGAGCTCAATGTAAGGGAGATTGATGAATTCGTGAAAGTGGTAAAAGCACTCGAACCTACCTTTGGTGGTATTAACCTGGAAGACATCAAAGCACCAGAGTGCTTTGAAATAGAGAAAAGGTTAAAAAAAGAGCTCAATATCCCCATCATGCACGATGATCAGCATGGCACGGCCATCATCAGCGGGGCCGCCCTGCTGAATGCGCTGGATATTGTTAAAAAGAATATCGGGAATGTAAAAATTGTGGTAAGCGGAGCGGGTGCATCTGCAATTTCATGCTGCAAGATATATCTGGCACTGGGTGCTAGCGTTGACAACATTTTTATGTTTGACAGCAAGGGCCTGATTGTAAAAAGCCGCGGTGACCTGGATGAATATAAAACCCAGTTTGCCAAGGATATGGAGGCAATAACCCTGCAGGAGGCAATGGCAGGAGCCGATGTATTTATTGGCTTATCAAAGGCAAACGTTGTTTCTCAGGACATGGTCAGAAGCATGAACACCAAACCAATTGTTTTCGCCCTCGCCAATCCGAACCCTGAGATCACTTATGATGATGCCATTGCTGCCCGCCCCGATGTAATCATGGCAACCGGCAGGAGCGACTACCCCAATCAGGTCAACAATGTACTGGGGTTCCCCTATATTTTCAGAGGAGCCCTCGACGTCAGGGCCCACAGCATCAATGAAGAAATGAAGCTGGCAGCCGTAAAAGCACTTGCTGCGCTCGCAAAAGAACCGGTTCCTGACATTGTGAACGTAGCATATAACAATGCAGTCCTGAACTACGGCCCGCAATACATTATACCCAAACCATTGGATCCGAGGCTGTTAGTGAAAGTATCTACTGCCGTGGCAAAGGCTGCAATTGACAGTGGGGTAGCTAAAAGAATAATTACCGACTGGGAGGCGTATGAGTCAGAATTATACCGCCGCCTGGGCACTGATGATAACCTGCTTAGGTTCATTATCAATAAAGCAAAGCAGAATCCTAAAAAAGTGGTTTTTGCTGAAGCCGAAAACATTAAAACGCTCAAAGCAGCTCAGATTGCCAGCGATGAGGGTATAGCCATACCTATATTGCTGGGCAATGAAAATAGGATTCGCAAACTTATTGAGGAAAACAACCTTCATCTGGAAAATGTGGAGATAATGGATCCCAAGAGTGACCAATTTGAGAAAAAACGCAACGAGTTCGGAGAGCGCTTTTTTGAAAAAAGACAACGGCGAGGCTATAACCTGTATGAGGCTAAAAAAGCAATGCGCGAGCGCACGTATTTTGGCTGTATGATGGTAAACTGCGGAGAGGCAGACGCAATGATATCCGGCCTTACCCGCAAATACACTGACACCATCAGGCCCGCACTGGAAATAATAGGCATGTCTGAAGGCACAAAAAGAGTAGCGGGCATGTATATTATGCTCACTAAAAAGGGGCCATTGTTCTTCGCTGATACTACTTTGAACTTCAACCCAACCGAGGATGAACTAATAGACATAACCCTCCTCACCGCCGATGTGGTGCACAACTTCAATATAAAACCACGGGTAGCCATGCTGTCCTATTCCAACTTTGGCAGTAGCATGTCGCCCGAAGCCAATCTGGTGCGCAACGCCGTGGAGCGCATCAAACAAAAGCACCCCGACCTGGTAATAGATGGCGAAGTGCAGGCTGGTGTAGCATTTAATAAAGACCTGCTGAAAGAAAATTACCCCTTCAGCGATCTTGTAAATGAATCGCCTAACGTACTCATATTCCCTAATCTGGCTGCAGGCAATATAGCCTACCACTTGCTACAGGAAGTGGGCGGTGCAGAAGCAGTGGGACCAATATTACTTGGCTTGCGCAAACCTGTATATGTGCTGCAGCTGGGAAGTTCAGTAAGGCAGATAGTGAATATTATCGCATTGAGTGTAGTAGAGGCGCAGGTGAAGGGGAAATAGCAAATCGTTTTTTACATTTTGAAATTTCGCTCAAACAAATCAACAAGTTAGACAGCCTGAGATACAAGCAGTTGTTTCGACGGGATAATTGATTGTATAAAACAACCAATATCTTTTTTAATTTTTAAACATTGGAAAAGGTATTAGATTAACCATTTTCGCCTGCGGCTTTTATTTTTAAGGGAGGCAACTATAATTTAAAAACACTAGTTAAACACACTATCACAAATTCCAAATAACCAATTCCCAATTCCTGAAGCATGAAAATAGCCATCATCGGCGCAGGTGCTGCCGGGTGTTTTGCCGCTGCTAATATTCCTTACAAAGAGGGGCAGGAAGTGGCTGTATTTGAGAAAACCGGCAAGGCATTGCAGAAGGTAAAAGCATCCGGCGGTGGCCGCTGTAATGTCACTCACGCACATACCGACATTACCGAAATGTCAGCACATTACCCAAGGGGCAGGCAGCTGCTCAAAAAATCTCTGCACCGGTTCCCACCCGCCAAGACAATTGAATGGTTTGAGCAAAGGGAAGTGAAATTGAAAACAGAAGATGATGGTCGTATGTTTCCCATCACAGACGTTTCACAAACCATTATCGATTGTATCTGGCAGGAAATGATGCGCAATAAGGTTCAGGTGTTCTATCACAAGGCGGTGGAGAAAATAGAACTATTGTCCACCGGTAAATTCGCCATCCATTTTGCGGACAGCTCTATTTATGAATGCGACCGTGTAATAATTGCAGCTGGTGGCTTCCCCAAAAAGGAGCAGTACAAATGGATCGAAAACCTCGGACATACCGTTCAGTCTCCAGTGCCTTCGCTGTTCACCTTTAATATGCCCAGGCACCCAGTAACTGAGCTAATGGGCGTGAGCGTACCGGAAGTGACAATAAAGATAGCTGGCACCAAAATAATGCAGCAAGGTCCTTTACTTATAACCCATTGGGGGATGAGTGGTCCGGCAATATTGAAAACCTCTGCAATCAGCGCACGAGAGCTAGCAGACAGAAACTACGACTTCAAGATAATAGTAAACTGGCTGAATGAAACATCAGATAATGATCTCAAAGAAATGCTGTTGGAGATCAGAAAAGAACAAGGCAAGCAACTGGTACACAACAAAAACCCATTCAATCTGCCAAAGCGACTTTGGGAATACATAGTGCAGCAGTGTGGCATAAAAGAAGATGTCAAATGGGGTGAATTGAGTGCCTCGGCACAAAACAAACTGACAGAACATTTGCTTCGCGACATTTATCATGTAAAGGGTAAGACAACTTTTAAAGAAGAATTTGTAACCTGTGGTGGCATTACCCTATCTGAAATAGACCCGCAGACAATGCAAAGCCGTAAAGTACCGGGACTGTTCTTCGCAGGTGAATTACTGGATGTTGATGGAGTTACCGGTGGCTACAATTTCCAGCACGCCTGGAGCAGTGGTTGGATAGCAGCGCAGAATATTATTTGAACCTGCATTAGTGCCCTTTGTGAAAAACTTTGTGCCCTTTGTGGTAAATTTATCTCGGAATGTAAAGCTTAATTTTAGTTCAAATACTCCATTAAACAATTCCTCAGATGTCCGAAAGTGAAATTGCTAAGATTGTTTTTGAATGTGGCCTTTCGGTTCATAAAACTCTTGGCCCTGGGTTACTGGAAAGTGCTTATGAGGAGTGCCTGTCTTATGAGCTTCAGAAATATGGGCTGAAAGTCGAACAACAAAAAGCATTACCCTTAGTGTATGAGGGCATAAGGTTAGATATCGGGTATCGAGTTGACCTCCTGATTGAAAGCAAGTTTATTGTAGAGATTAAATCAATAGACTCATTGAATGATATCCATATGGCGCAAATCATTACATACCTCAAGCTTTCTAATTGCAAACTTGGATTGCTTATTAATTTCAATTCTGTTTTATTTAGAGACGGGGTCAGGCGGGTAATTAATGGCACACTTTAGATTAATTAACCACGAAGGACACAAAGATTCCCACTATGATCACAATAATGTATGTAGTTTTGCGAGCAATAATCTTTCTTAGAGCAATTATAACAAATGAACATAGCATTGATTGGTTACGGAAAAATGGGTAAGACAATTGAACAGATTGCGTTACAGCGTGGGCACAACATTGTTTTGCGCATATCATCAGCCAACAAGCATGAATTAGGCGCACCCCACATACAGCAAGCAGATGTAGCCATTGAATTTACCCATCCCGAATCGGGAAAAGATAATGTACTGCGCTGCCTTGAGGCTGGTATCAGCGTAGTATGTGGCACCACCGGTTGGAACGACTCATTGCCTGAGGCTAACAAAGCTGCATCTGACAATGGAGTTGCTTTCCTGTACGCTTCTAATTTCAGTATTGGAGTAAATATTTTTTTTGAAATAAATAAACTACTTGCTCGGCTCATGAATGGGCATGACGAGTATAAGCCCACTATCGAGGAAACGCACCATACCCAAAAGAAAGATGCCCCCAGCGGTACAGCCATTACCCTGGCTGAACAGATTATTCAAAACCTGGACAGCAAAACCAAATGGACGCTGAACGACACCGGAGAAGCTGGTGCATTGCCTATCATAGCCCACAGAATCGAAAATGTTCCGGGCACACATAAAATCACCTATTCTTCGTCTATAGACGATATTGAAATTAAGCACACTGCCCACAACCGCGATGGTTTTGCGCTAGGTGCTGTACTTGCCGCTGAGTACGTTTGTGGAAAGAAAGGTATATTTACAATGAAGGATGTATTGGGCATTCAATAACCATCATTAACCAAAAAAAGATTTTTTATGAAAAAGTTATTTTCAATTACCATTTTCGTTACCGTTATTTCGCTATTGTACGCCTGCGGCGATCGCACAGCAAACGACGGCAAAACCAATATCATCCGCGACAGTATGGTGAACCTTCTTCCTAACTATCGGGCAGTACATATCAACGTAAGCGAAGACCGTTCAGAATTGACTGTGGTTGTTGCAGACACAAAATTCTATCCTGCATCTGCCGAAGAGAGAAGCAAGAAAGCTGAAGAATTGGGTAAGATGATACTTCGCATTTACGGCAAAGACAACTACCTGCAGAAAGGCTCACTGGTCCTTACCAAAGACATCAACAACACCTCCGATGCGCCGGCAGACGGCATAAAAACCCCAATTGATTTTGAAGGGCTGAAAAAAGTGGTTTTCCCGAACTAATAATGCGTACAATATTATCGATTACGGCGCTTGTGATAGTGCTGCACACCTTCACTAATTCGCACGGACAAACAATTCCGGACAATACTAAAAACCAGAGAAGGACAGATACAATACAATACGTTGAGCTAAAGGGTTGCCGGTACTTCAATATCATATTTGTTATAGAGCCGGAAACACCAATACCTATCTCCAAAAAGCAGATGAAAGCTATGTGGAAAGAGATACTTCTTTCAAAGACATATTTGCTGCAGCTGGATTAATATCATCACGACTGCCTTCTGCGATTCAGCAGTATTTATGGCTTCAAATACAGATCAAAGTAGTTACTGATTTTCTGCATCAGGTGCACCCGGTCTTTGCCTCGCACATTATGTTCATAACCCGGATACACAAAATAATCTACCTGTACGTTTTCATCAACACACTTTTTCAGAAAGTCAATGCTGTGCTGCCACACTACAACATTATCGTTGGTACCGTGTATCAGCAGCAGCTTGCCTTTCAGGTTCTTGGTTTTATCCAGCAGGTTTGCATTTGCATAGCCATCCGGGTTCTCCTGTGGCATATCCATGTATCGTTCTGTGTACATTACCTCATACATTTTCCAGTCCATTACCGGGCCACCTGCCACTGCGCACTTAAATACATCAGGGTACTTCAGCATCAGAGATGTAGTCATAAAACCACCGTAGCTCCAGCCATGCACACCCATTCTTCCGGCATCCACATAAGGCAGTGATTTCAGGTATTCCACACCCTTCAGCTGATCCTGCATTTCCACTTCACCCAGCTTCCTGAAGGTAGCCTGTTCGAATTCAGTCCCACGGTTCCAACTGCCTCTGCCGTCAATAGTAAACACTATGTAGCCATGCTGCGCCATATACTCGTACCACAGATTACCACTCTCCGGAAATGAATTGTGGATTAGCTGCACATTAGGCCCGTTGTACAGATAAACAATAACAGGGTATTTTTTATTCTTGTCAAAATGTGTTGGCAGTATTAGCTTTCCATATAAGTCTGTCTTGCCGTCTGCCGCTTTTATTTTTATATCTTTTATCTCCGGGCGGTCATAGTCTGCAAGCGGGTTATCTGCCTTGCTCAATACATCTTCAAAGTTTCCGTCTGTGCTTCTTATTACACAGTTTCTTGGTATCCCTGCTCCGTTGTACACATCGTTAACAAATCTGCCATCCTCGCTGCAGCTGGCACTGTGCATACCCGCATCTTTATCTATCCGTTTCATTTTGCCGTTATCAAGGCTCACAGAGTATATGTGCTTTTCCAGAGGCGATTCTTTACTTGTGGTAACAATCACTCGGTTGCACGCCATATCAAACCCGGTTATCTCGTTTACCACCCAGCTGCCGTGTGTAAGCTGGCGCACCAGCTTGCCATCTGTGTTGTACAGGTACAGATGCTCAAATCCGTCGCGCTCGCTCCACCATATGAACTGATTATTTTGCTTTGGCAGAAAAACCAGCGGGTGCGTTGGGTGTACATATTTGCTGTCAGATTCTTCAAACAAAGTGCTCACTTTTGCCCCTGTTCGTGCGTCATATTTGTTCAGCCACAAATGGTTTTGCCCCCTGTTAAGTATAGCTATGAAAATGTACTTTTCGTCAGGGCTCCATGTCACAGAGGTGAGGTAGTGGTCTTTGTTCCTTGCTCCGGTATTCATGATCACCGACTTTTTACTCACCGGGTCATACACACACAGTGCCACTTCGTGCGATGTGCCGCCCGCCATCGGATATTTGATATTCTCGGCTTTAGCCGGTGTTACATCCCATTTCACAATTGGATAATCATTGACCATAGTCTGGTCCATGCGGTAATAGGCCAGGTAATTACCCTTTGGCGAAAAGAATATGCCCCCATCTATTCCAAACTCATCCCTGTGCACCGACTGCCCGCATACTATGTTTGCGTTCTTTTCATTGGTCACTTTCTGGCTGCCGCCCTTTTTGTCCCACAGCCAAAGGTTGTTGCCAATTGTATAAGCCACTTTCCTGCTTTTGTCTACGGTTATGCGTTCTGCATCCGCCGGCAGTTGCACCAGTTTGTTTGTCGTCCATCCTTTATAGCCATCGGTCAAAGCCGCCTCGGTTACATCCTTATCATTCAGATACCAGGCATGGCTTTTATCCAGCCACTTCAGTGCAGGTGTTTTATACTCCTTACCCTTAGGCCCATCTGTTTCTATGGCAGGTACGTTGATTTTTTTTGCATTATTGGCATAGTCCGTAACCGTCCATGCATCCGCACCATTTATTTTTTCCACCTGCCAGAAGTTATCTGTACCCAACTGCCACGAACCACTTTTTACACTTTTGGGAGCCAGTGTCGTAGCCATGCCATTTGTTGCCTCAGTAATAGTAAACAGCTTTTTTTGTGCTGATGCTCTGTTAGCCAGGCACAAAGCCCCAATAAGCAGCAGGTAAATTCTTTTATTCATGATCTGTATTTAAAGAAACAAAACTAATTTATTGCGCGGATGCCACAAGGCTACTCAGAAGGCCTACCATAAAAAAAGCCCCTGCAGGCAGGAGCTTTTAAATATCTATACATATTCACAATTATAACTGATCGTAAATTGGAGCATCCACATTTCTTGAGATACCATAATACTGGTATGTTTTGTGGTGATACCCTTTCTTGATATACACGTCTGTATCAGTATCTTCAGGAATAGTTATCCATGCGTGGCGCTTGCTCAGCAACCAGCGGTAGATACATAGTGTATTTGACCCCCTGCGCGTGAGAGCGTAAAACTGAAGGTGCTTCTGAGTATATCCGTTTTTCAGCATTGCGTCATCTGAAAATTCGTCTTCACAAACACTGATATGGGCGCGGCTAACCGGATTGTACCAGCCATTTACCGCCACTCTTCCCGGACCTGGTGTACGATACGCCCAGAACATAAGCGTTTTATCAGTCCAGCCCCAGTTAATCAATTGTCCATCCTGGTATTCGCCATCGGCCACAGTGCAATATTGCTGATCTTCAGGAATATACCAGCGAAAAACCCTAACCAGGTCTTCCTGAGCAAAGCTCCTGTTACCAAATAGTAATGCTGCAAATACTGTAAAAACGACAATAATGGTTCTTTTCATGTTTAGTCTTATTTTCAAAATTGCACCCAAAATACATAAAAATTTCGTTGCCCTGCAAATTATTATGCCAAATTTTTTTTTTATTATCTCAAAAACATCTTCCATATTCGCCCAAAACCCTTTATTGGCAATGGTTTTGCCTGTTCACAGGCTATTAACCAACAACACGGTAATCTTGGCCTGTGTCAACGCAAAAGCCGGATTTCTCGCAAAAAACAGAATATCATCAGGCTTAGCCGCTCCTTACTAAGCCGAGGCTTTAAATTAAGTAGTTCCGGCCGAAAAAGCACCCTATTTAGTGCTCCTTTTCACAATCCAGTTAACACCCATCGAACATAAATACCTTTTTTCTATTTGAAAGGCCTTATCTGCCCCATACCTGTCCGTTTATTCAAAAAATTACCTAATTCACGAACTACCACCTCTCTGATGTACGGCATGATAACGCTGTTTCAAATCCCTCACAATCTGCGATATAACTATTAGTTAATCGAAATGCAATACAACACCATATTTTTCTAAATCCACCCTTTGGCGTAACTTCGCAACCCTTTTGCCGGGTTGCGCAGGCATTTTTGCCAAGCTGGCAGTTAATGGTGCTGTTGCACGGTTTTTGATACATAGCAATAGTATAGGTTTTTATTTGTCATTGGGGTGCAGCCTTGGGCTTCCCTTAAACTTTCGATATTTAAAATGATAGGATTTCTTTCAAAAATATTTGGCGGAAGCAAGTCTGACAAAGACGTAAAACGCTTGCAGCCCCTTGTTGCGGAGACCAACAAATTTTTTGCTCAATTCCAGTCGCTGTCTAATGACCAGTTGCGGAGTAAAACGCAGGAATTCCGCCAGCGGATCAAAGAACACCTGGCCACAATTGATCAGCAGATTGCAGATAAAAAAAGCGAATCTGAATCCGCGCCTTCAGACGATATTCACCTGCGGGAGTCAATTTATAATGAGGTTGACAAACTGATAAAACAGCGCGACCAGCAGATAGAGGAGATATTAAAAATAATTCTCCCTGAAGCGTTTGCTGTGGTTAAGGAAACCGCCCGCCGCTTTAAAGAAAATACTGAGATGGTGGCTACAGCCACAGAGCTCGACAGATACCTTGCCGCAAGCAGGCAACACGTCACAATTGACGGCGATAAATCAATTTACAAAAACACCTGGGATGCCGCCGGTATCACAGTCACCTGGAACATGTTGCACTACGATGTGCAGCTGATAGGAGGCATGGTACTCCATGAAGGCAAAATTGCTGAAATGGCAACCGGTGAAGGTAAAACACTGGTATCAACCCTTCCGGCCTACCTAAATGCTCTGGCCGGAGAAGGTGTGCATATCGTTACGGTGAACGATTACCTTGCCCGCCGTGACCAGGAATGGAACGGGCCGCTTTTTGAATGGCTGGGTTTAAGGACCGACTGTATTGACAAGCACGAGCCTAATTCACCCGAGCGCCGTAATGCCTACATGGCAGACATTACCTACGGTACCAATAATGAATTCGGTTTCGACTACCTGCGCGATAACATGGTTCACCACCCTGAAGAAATGGTACAGCGCAAGCACCATTTCGCCATGGTAGATGAGGTGGATAGTGTATTGATTGACGATGCACGAACCCCTCTCATCATTTCCGGGCCTATACCTAAGGGAGATGAGCAGCAGTTCCATGCACTCAAGCCTCGTATAGAACGCCTGCTTGAAGCGCAGCGCAAGGTAACCAATCAGAGCCTCATAGAAGCAAAGAGGTTGATTGCTGAAGGCAAAACGGACAAGGACACCGGCGGCCTTTATTTATTCCGCGCCAACCGTGGCCTGCCCAAAAACACAGCACTGATCAAGTTCCTGAGCGAAGAAGGCAATAAGCAGATACTACAGAAAACTGAAAACTACTACATAGCAGAGCATCAGAAGAATATGCCAGTAGTAGATGAGGAATTGTACTTTGCAATTGATGAGAAAAACAACAGCGTTGACCTCACCAATAAAGGTATTGCTTTGATTACAGGTGTATCGGAAGATCCGAATTTCTTCGTTCTTCCGGACATCGGTAGCGAAATGGCAGAGATAGAAAAAACATCAGCTTCGCCAGAAGAAAAACTACAGCGCAAAGATACACTGCTGCAGGATTATGCAATCAAAGCCGACCGCATCCATTCTATACAACAGTTACTCAAAGCATATACGCTGTTTGATAAAGACGTTGAGTATGTGGTAATGGATGGCAAAGTAAAAATAGTAGATGAGCAAACAGGCCGTATACTCGATGGCCGCCGCTACAGCGATGGCCTCCATCAGGCTATTGAAGCCAAGGAAAATGTAACGGTTGAAGCTGCGACACAAACATTTGCCACTGTTACGCTACAGAACTATTTCCGTATGTTCCACAAGCTGGCCGGTATGACCGGTACCGCCGAAACAGAGGCAGGTGAGTTCTGGACGATATACAAACTGGATGTAGTTTCTACACCTACTAATCTGCCTGTTATCCGTAAAGACCAGCAGGACCTTGTTTATAAAACCAAGCGCGAAAAATACAAGGCAACTATTGATGAGATAGAGGCTTTGCGCGCAATAGGCAGGCCTTCGCTCGTGGGTACAACTTCTGTAGAAGTATCAGAACTGCTGAGCCGTATGCTGCAGCAAAAGAAAATACCGCACAACGTACTGAATGCCAAGCAGCACGCACGCGAGGCTCAGATTGTGGCCGAAGCGGGCCTGCCAGGTGC
>OMJB01000022.1 GCA_900299255.1 Sphingobacteriales bacterium | reverse complement strand
TGGGTATTAAATTGCAATTCGGTGGTTCCGGGTATGGTGTTACCGGATATGCGTTTACTGAAACCAAATTAACATTGCAACTATTGTCTACGGCATAGGCCCAGTTCTTTCTGCTCCAGCACCCGCTAATGCAGTCAGTCCAGCCTAACGAAAACTCAAAACGGCTCATGCTGTCACGGGTATATTTGATATAATCATGCTCGCCAATCGCAGGTACCGGGTACGCATATACAACGCCGCCAAAAAGAGCCAGGCTGTCGGCAAAAGCTTTTGTGTTTATAGCCTGGTTTGTTGCAATGACGGCCCTGTTGTTCAGAAAATCATACGAAGAAATACAGTTGTATGACTTGACTTCAAAACCATATTTTGCCATAAAGCTGTCCAGTGCCGCATTCCCCGTATTTGTGTTGAGTGCAGCCCATGGGCGAGTCCACGAATACAGTGTATCAACCTTTACCATCACCGACTGACAAATATTGCCATATGGAAATTGATGTATACAGTACGCCCTGAAAATAGAATCAGCCTGAATAAGGGAATCGGTATTACAGATAGCCGCAAGCCCCGCAAGTACAGTATCCTGATATGACTGCGGAATACTTATAAGTGCCGTATCCGGCGAGTGCAATGCATAAATACGCTGCAATGCAAGGTCCTTCACATCATTGCTATACAAGGTTACCAACTGCGGCAATGGCGTACAGTTAGAAGGTACCTGCGCAAACAAAGTACCTTGCACCAGAATGAGGCATACCAGAAATAGAACTACGGATTTCATATACCCATTTATATATGAAGGTACGTAAGATGTATATATCTTCAAACTTTGCAATAAAGCCTGAGTGTCAGTTACATTAATTTCAATTTCCACCCTTTAGAGGCTATGCACTAGTTGAAGTAAAAAAGACCTGTTGCTGATTATTGCCGCGATTGTAAACATGAACAATATCTCCTGCAACTAGCTTCATGTAGGTAAATTAGCAAAAATGTAAAACAATTCAGGCGGATTTATCCCTCCACATGCGGCCTGACCGCGAAAAAAATAAGTACAGTCCCCAATCCCGAAAGCAATCGGGAGTGATTCAGACAACACTACACAACACATCCCACAAATAAAATCCGTGAAATCAGTGCAATCCCCTTAATCGGTGATTCAGACAATAGAAGTCAATTAAACCTCCCCATACATCGCCTCAATCTGCGCTGCAAACTTCTGCGCTATCACCTTCCTTTTCATTTTCAGGGAGGGTGTCAATTCACCAGTATCAATAGTCCACTCATCGGCAAGTAGTGTGAATTTTTTTATCTGCTCGGTATGATTAAAAAGCGGGTTGTACTTATCTATCTGCTGTTGTATCAGTTCATGCACCTGCGGCAGCAGTATCAATTCTTTATTACTTTCCGGCACACTCAGCTTCGGGTAGTTATCATGCAGGTATTTCCTTACGTTTACAAAGCCCGGCACTACCAGCACACTCACAAATTTCCTTGCCTCCCCTATCACAATGATCTGCTCTATGTATGGGCTTTCCTTCATCTTGTTCTCAACCACCTGCGGCGCCACATACTTCCCGCCCGATGTTTTAAATATCTCTTTCTTTCTGTCGGTAATTTTCAGGAACCTTCCCTCCTGCCATGCGCCAATATCACCTGTATGAAACCAGCCGTCTTTCATAGCCTCCTCAGCCAGTTCGGGGTGCTTGTAGTAACCCATCATCACGTTCGGCCCTTTTATGAGTATCTCACCGTCTTCTGCAATCTTTACTTCTACATTTTCAATCAGTGTTCCCACACTACCTATCCTTCTGTTTTCTGATTCAAATCTATTCACAGATACCACCGGTGATGTTTCGGTAAGTCCATACCCTTCCATGATTACTATCCCGGCAGAAGTAAAAATACGCGCCAGCCTTTCCTGACAGGCCGCCGAGCCTATTACGATTGCCTTCACTTTGCCCCCAAGTGCTGCACGCCACTTACTGAAGATAATCATATTGGCCAGCCTCAGCTGCAGCCTGTACCACCACGAGCCCGGATGCGCATTATCAAACCGCTTACCCAGTTCCAGTGCCCAGAAAAACAAGGCCCGTTTAATGCCTTTCAGCTCCAGTGCTGTCGCCATTATTTTCTCATACACTTTCTCCAGCAGCCTGGGCACAGTAGTGAAAACCATTGGGTTCACCTCCTTCAGGTTAGCCCCTATCGTATCCATGCTCTCAGCATAATAAATAGAAATTCCCGACTGCAGGTACACATAGCTAACCATGCGCTCAAAAATATGATTGAGCGGCAAAAAACTCAGCGCCCTGCCACCCTCCTCAGCAAAGGTAAATGCCGGCATAGAGTCCCGCACATTGCTCATAATATTGCTGTGCGAAAGCATCACACCCTTCGGATTGCCTGTTGTACCAGATGTATAAATAATAGTTGCCAGTGTCTCCGGCCTGATGCGCGGTACAACAGAAAGCCCGCCTCCATTATCTTTTTTCAGCAGCTCTTTCCAGTTGGCTATACCCTCCAGTGTGTCGAATGAGTAGATGTATTTCAATGTTGGCACATTGCCAAACGCCTCTTTAAACCGCTCAAAAATCTCTTTATTCGCTACGAAAGCTATTCGCACTTCCGCCTCATTCATCACATAGGCCATCTCACCGGTGCTTATAGTTGGGTATAGTGGTGTCAATACTGCACCCGTAAGCTGCACCGCTATATCAGTAAAAATCCACTCAGGCCTGTTCAGTGAGATGATGGCTATCTTCTCCTGCGCATCCGACTCCAGCACCTCGTTGGCTATACCTAGAGCCAGCAGGCCTCCTGCCAGCTTCACTGCCGTTTCCCACACTTCACTGCTGCTGTATGTCCGCCAACTGCCCTGCTCCTTGGCCGCCAGCATAATGGCACCGGATGCAGTTTTACTTCTCTGTTCGGCAATTTCAAATAAGCGTGTGTTCATTAGCCAGCAGCATCCTGTATCAGTACTTCAGGAATGCAGATTAAATATACGCAGAACTTCTCACGATTTACTTTTTCACAACAACAGTCAAAGAATAAATACCATTGATGGAAGAATACTCACCTATTAGCTCTATTGTTACCTCTCCGGTATGATACCTGTAGCT
Source organism: Sphingobacteriales bacterium (assembly GCA_900299255.1). GTDB lineage: Bacteria > Bacteroidota > Bacteroidia > Chitinophagales > Chitinophagaceae > Nemorincola. The sequence continues at coordinate 20,575 of OMJB01000022.1, read as the reverse complement.
CAGGTCAGGGTATTCAGCCAGCTGTTCACTTGTATTTTTCCTTTTTGATAGCTGATACCCGCTGCGTGGCAGGCTTTGAGCCAGGTGTGCGGCATATTCCTCATAATAATTCCCAAACTTGCTCTTCGAAGTATCCTCATAAATCACCCCTTCATAGCGCCAGGATGTATCAAATACGATACTGGCCGTCTTCACACCTGTCACCCCTCTCAACACCGTATACCTTGTCACCGAGTTCTCCGATTCCACTTCCTTACCTTTAATGGCAGCAAAGTTGCTCGACACATGAGACACAATGCCCATAAGCGTATTCTCAAAGTTCTGGTCTATATGAGCACTCTTGCCTTCCAGCAATGATACTGTTCGTGGATCACCTGGCCGGGGCCGCTCGTCTACTTTATCTCTTCCCGGCTGCGCATAGCACGCAAGGCTGGTCGCCATGCACAATATCATTAAAAAATACCTGCTCTTACTTGCCATAGTATTTATAGTCTTAAAGATAAACAATCCGTATCTTCAATCAGCTTCATCTAGCTGCGCCACAACAACACACTTCGCTACATAAGCCGGTGCCATCCCTACCTTTTCTTCTTCTGTCCTCTTGTCTTAGGCTTGCCGTACTTGGCCATCATTTTGTCTGCATGGCTGATCTTTATATTCACTTTCTTATTCTTGGCCAGCTTCTCATGAAACGCTGGCCCCGACTCGCCTATCTTCGGCAGCCGGATCAGCGTCTCTTTCATCCGCACCTTTGGCTTCTCATCGTCCGTCAGCACATCAGATATTTCAAGATCAGCAGGCAGTTCCAGCTCAGGCACTTTGTAGTTCATCAGGCTTTCAATCTGCCCGATAAACTCCCGCTCTTTCTCCGTCACAAACGAGATAGCTATACCCTTTTTATCCGCCCTGCCCGTTCTGCCTATACGGTGAATATAAGCCTCCGGCACTTCCGGAATATCAAAATTGATCACGTGCGATACCTCCGCAATATCAAGCCCGCGGGCCACAATATCAGTAGCAATAATAAACCTATACTCCCCCGACTGAAACCGTTCCACCGCTTCAAACCGCTTGTTCTGCGACTTATTGGAGTGTATCACGCCCATTTTCTCTACAAACGCCGACTCCAGCTCGTCCTGCAGCTGATCGGCCATAGCCTTGGTAGCTACAAACACCAGTACACGGCTCATATCGTCATTGTTATCCAGCAGCAGTCTAAGTAGATTTACCTTGGTGTAGAAGTTAGGCACTTGGTACAGCTGCTGATTTATGTTTTCAAGCGGCGTACCGGCAGGCGCTGCTTCCACCCGCTCCGGCGAGGTGAAATACTCTTCCATCAGTTGCTCCACCTCATCAGTAATCGTTGCCGAAAACATCAGGTTCTGCCGCTTGGGGGGCAGTGCTTCCAGTATCTTCGTCAATTGGCTCCTGAATCCCAGGTTCAGCATCTCATCCACTTCATCAATTACTAGTCGTTTTATGCTCTTTAGTCTCAGGTAGCCGTCCAGCAACAGGTCCAGCAGCCTTCCGGGGGTAGCCACAACTACATCGCATCCGTTCTCAATAGCCAATGCCTGCGGCTTCATGTTTACGCCACCATATACACCTACCGCTTCCACATTCAAATAGGCACTGAGTTTCTTCACCTCTTCTACCACTTGAATCACTAACTCTCGCGTTGGCACCAAAACCAGTACCTGTGGCGTTCTGTTCTTTGAGTAAGTCCACATTTTCAGGCATGGTAGCAGGTAGGCGTAAGTTTTGCCCGTACCCGTCTGCGCTATACCGCACACATCCCTGCCAGACATGATCACCGAAAATATCTTATGCTGGATCGTTGTCGGATATACCAGCCCCAGATCATCCAGTGCCGATAGCAGTTGCTTGCTCAGGTTCAGGTCACTAAATTTAATCCTGTCCATATCTGTGCGAAGATAGTGCAAAGTAAAGGACGCCCGGCTATTCACGGCACTGCCCCCGCTGCGCCATGCAGATTTAACTATCCATTGCATTGTAATCATTACATTTGGGGCAATAATTGGTTATTTCGCTATGGTGTTGTCATTGCAGGGCCTGATACCTGTTCCGCTCCGGGAAAAAGTTATGGCTGGTAAAAGCAGTATCTGGAACAATTCCTGCGTTTTCAGGCAGGGGGAATCCGTATTTGTGCAGGCACCATCGGGCACCGGCAAAACCACCCTCATCCATATCCTGTATGGCATACGCACCGACTACGAAGGCTCTGTAAAATGGGAAGAAAAGACCTTAAACATCATCCCCGCAGATGCACTGGCTACCCTGCGCAAAAGCGATATCAGCGTTATATTCCAGGATCTGCGCCTGTTTCCCGAACTCACCACCCTCGAAAACCTCGAAGCTAAACGCCGCCTTACCAACTCAGTCAGCGAGCCTCAGGTGCTTGAATGGCTGGCACGGCTGGGCATCAGGGAGAAGGCTCATTCACTTGGCCGTACCCTATCCTACGGCGAGCAGCAACGGGTAGCTATTATCAGGGCACTGCTACAGCCATTTAGCTGGTTACTGATGGATGAGCCCTTCAGCCACCTCGACAAAGCCAATACTGCCCGAGCAATAGAACTGATAACAGAGGTGGTGCAGCAGCGAAACGCCGGAATGATACTTGCCGACCTCGACGAAAACAACTTCTTTCCTTACTCTCAAACCGTAATGCTGTGAGCGATAAGGTACAGAAGGGCATACTGAACAAACTCCTGCTCCGCACCCAACACAAATCCAGGCTGTGGGCTGCCCTGGTGGCACTTTGCGTGGGCTCCACCATGCTGCTGGTATCAGTGCTTATCTGGTGGAATTTCCAAGAGCTTCTTTATGGTAATAACCAAAACGAATCTATCGCCAGCACTTACCTCATCGTAGGTAAAAAAGTCACAGACCAGAATATGGGCATGGCCAACGCAACAGTATTCACCCCAGCCGAAATTGACGAGCTGAAACATGCCCCCCAGGTGCAGGATGTGGGTGTTATATCTGCCAATCATTTCCCGGTATACGCATCCATGGGCGGCAAGCTGGCCTTTGCTACCGATATGCCGCTGGAATGTGTGCCCGACAAGTTTATAGACAATATGCCCGATGCCTGGAAGTGGGAGCCAGGCAACCCCAACCTGCCCATCATCGTATCATCCCAGTTTCTGGATATTTACAATTACGTTTTCGCACCCAGCCAGGGGCTGCCGCAGCTCTCGCAGTCGTCAGTTAAGAATATTGCACTCAACCTCGAAGTGGGTTCCGATGCCGGCAAGGAGCGGGTTACTGCCCATGTGGTGGGCTTCTCTGACCGCATTGGCTCTGTACTGGCACCCAAGTCTTTTATTGATTACGGCAACCAGAAATTCGGCCGACCCGGCTCTACCGATGCCGTATCCCAACTCATCATTAAAGCCAAAGACCCCTCCGACCTCAAGTTCACGAGTTACCTCAAATCACACGATTACTCAACCAATTCTGAGAATCTGAGGTGGAGCCGCATCCGTTCGGTGGTGGAGGTGGTAACCAGTGCCACCGGCCTGCTGGCGCTGCTGCTGCTGGGCATTGGTACCCTAGTATTTATCCTATTCATTGAGCTCACCATAGCCCACGCACGCAGCTCGCTCACATTGCTGTTAGAGATCGGTTACAGCCCTGCGTTCCTCAGCAGTTTCATGATCTCGCGGTTCATGCCCATGGTCATTGTTACTATACTGCTGTCAATGGGCCTTACCTGTGCCGTTCAGGTGGCGGCATCTGTTGCCATTAAATCAGAAGGCCTGTCGCTGGCGGCACTGCCGGGCTGGCCGGTATGGGCGGCATTGGCCATCAACCTGCTAATGCTGGTGGCACTCATCAGCCGCTCTATACGGCGGGCAATCAGTAAATAACTGGCAGGCTTAGAAATCAAATTTCTCGTTCCGGTATTTGAAGAAGTACAGCACGTTTAAAAACACGGCTATAAGTATAAACCAGAACATAATCGAAAAAATATCCCACCTGAATGCAAACCTTTTTATAGACCCCATATCTGTAAGGTAGGCATAGCCATCATAGTAGTCTTTATGGTGCAGCAGATAATTAAAACTAATGCTGAAAAATATTACCGCAAACAGAATATTAAACAACTGAAACAATGCATGGTTCTTATCGCCCGGCCAAAAAAACTGGCTCATACTGATCAGCGATGAAAAAAACAACATAAAATTAAAGTATGATATCAGCTTGGCCATCATGGGTGCAGATATGCCCTGTGGCCCCTCCATAAAATAATTAATAGTAAATAATAGTAATAAAATTGCTGATAAAAAATATCTCATAGGTTCGGATTAAAATCCCTGCGAATATACATTCGATAAACAGAAAATATCAGGCTCGCTTTGTTAACGTTATTTTAATGCACTTTCCCACTTTGATACAATCACTGTGGCCACACTGTTGCCAATCAAATTCATAGCCGACCTGCCCATATCCAGCAGTGGGTCTATGCCCAGCAGCAGCGCCATACCGGCCTCAGGTATTTTAAAGGTAGCCAGCGTACCTGCTATCACCACCAGGCTTGTGCGCGGCACACCCGCTATGCCCTTGCTGGTAATCATCAGCACCAGCAGCATACTGATCTGTGTGCCGGTATCCAGGTGAATGCCGTAGAACTGTGCTATAAAAATAGATGCGAACGACATATACATCATCGACCCGTCCAGATTGAACGAATAGCCCAGCGGCAGCACAAAACTCACTACTTTTTCGTCGCAGCCAAATCGCTCCAGCTCCAGCATCAGCTTGGGGAAGGCGGCTTCGCTGCTGCTGGTAGAGAAGGCTATCAGCAGCGGTTCTTTTATGTGGCGCAGCATCACCATTACCCTATTCCTGATGAACAGAAACAGCACCGTAAGCAGTATAGCCATCAGCAGCAGCAACCCCAGGTAAAACTCACCAATGAATTTTGAGTAGGTACTCAGTATGTCCAGCCCCTGTTTTGCAATAATATTGGCCATAGCGCCAAAAACCGCTACCGGTGCAAAGTTCATTACATAGCCCGTCATCTTCAGTATCACATGTGCAATGGCATCCATAGCCTCTATAACTACCTGCCCCTTTTCTCCTATAGCCGCTGTGGCCACCCCAAAAAACAGCGAGAAAACCACCACCTGTAGTATCTCGTTGCGGGCCATGGCATCAAATATGCTGGTGGGGAAAATATGGCTTACAAACTCCTTCAGGCTCAGCGATGCTGCGGTGGTGGTGCCAGGGGCGCCATTGGCCACAGCCACATGTAGGCCCGCACCGGGCTGAAAAAAATTGACCAGCACCATACCCAGAAATAGGCTCAGGAACGAACCGCCCAGAAACCACAGCAGTGTTTTACCGCCTATGCGGCCCACCGTTTGCACACTGCCCTGGCGTGCCACACCCACCACCAGTGTGGTAAACACCAGCGGTGCTACTATCATCTTAATCAGCCGCAGAAAAATATCTGCCAGCAGCGAGAATGGCTCCAGCACCTTAGCCTGCGCCGCAGCAGGCTGCCCTGCCAGGTTTTTATTAAGTACAAAACCCAGCGCCACCCCTGCCACCATAGCCAGCAGTATATACAGGGTAAGCCTGTTACTTTTATTTGAGCCTGTAATCATATGGCAATAAAGGTAGTTACTGAAGGTGAAAGATTGTCAACATGAACGGAATTAGATGTAGCATTTGCTGCACCGCAGCATTTCAGGGGATATCTCATTGCGCACTGATGAAAAATCAGTGCTGCATTCGAAGAGGACTACGTTCAGCCCAATCAATGACCGTCATTTCGACTGAAACGAAGCCAGGCGCAGCCGCAGCGAAGTGTAGGGGAAAATCCTCTGATAATCAACAATCATCAAATTAGGTTTTCTGCATCCCTGCCCCCCTTTTTATGTTAAGAGATGGGATATGATCATCATTTGTGAAATTAGCGACACAAGACATATACCCGCTTGTATGGTGACAAAATATTTCGTCCAATATTATCAACAGATTGGGGGACGAAATAAATAGCGAAAAATGCCATTTTGTCAAAATCTAATTTTGGCATAAAATTTGAATTCAATTTAATACTATTGTCAATTAAAATTAAATACATGGACGACATTGTGATTAGAAAAAAAATTGAAGAGGCACTAGACAATGCGGAAAGTATTTGGACGCAGGTTGAGGATTTGTTTGAAGCAGGAGATGTTGCTAGGGTATTCAATAAGGCAGTTGAATACCCGACAAAAATACCTGGAATCCCAACTTTAGAATTAAACAAACCAGAAGTCAGAGAATACATCGCTTTTGTATTAGACATTCGTAATTCAACTAAGCATTTGCTAGTTGCAATAAGTAATAAAACATCTAATGTAAGTCTTTTACAAAGAACGCTTTATGAAACGACGGCTGTTATAACTGGCGGCATTATCGCAGTAGAAAATAATGAAGGAGGAGTAACAGAGTTGTTGGGTGACGGTTTATTAGCACTATTTAAAGCTGAAAAAAAAGAAGACGTTTACAAAGCGCACAATGCTGCCAAGCAGAGCATTTTTATTCTTGAAACTATTGTAAATGACATACTGCAAAAGAGATATAACCTCCCTAAATTGGAGATTGGTATAGGATTAGCATATAGCAAAGCACTAGTTACGTTATTAGGAAGTGAAAATAACTATCACCCTAAAGCCATCGGTGAATGTGTATACCGAGCTTCTAAAATAGCAAAAGGGCGAAACGAGATATACATAGACGATAAACTACAACTTTTTTGGCCAAAAATAAAAGGTGGGAAATTAAAATTTTTGCCTTTGCCGAAAGAACTTGATTTTGAAGCTTTTAAAATCGTAAAAGAGAATTAGATGGATAAAAAAAATCAAATATCATATATAACATTTTCCATTACAGACACTCAACAACTTATTAAAAATATATATACAAAGTTAACAGTTGTCATAACTATTATTGGTGCCTTTGTATTTTGTTTATATACCAATCTTGGTAAACTAATGGCAAATTTTTGCGAATATTCGCCGTATCTTAAATTGACAATAATCTCATTAATTGCAAATATTGTTATTTGCATTTGGTTGACTGCAAAAATATTGTTCCCAACTCATAACCCAACTGAGAATATTACAGTTGAAGATAAATCTCCAAAACTAAAATTTTTCCATGCAGAGAATAGATATGCAGATAAAAATCTGAGTTCATTCTTTAACCTAGAGTCCAATAAATTGAAAACCCAATTTGAAAAGTATGCAAGTTTGGTAAATATGGCAGATGACGAAGAGTTACTAGATTCCTTGATATTTGAATTACTAAAATTGAGCTACATTAGAAACATAAAAACTAAAAGATTGAAAACTTTGTTTGCCTACTTAATAATCGCGACAATCACATTTGTATTGTTTGATATATTATTCACCTACGAAAACACAATGATTCAACACTAATATATATAATGGAAAGCAACTATTTACTATATGATTTTGCCAAGAGTAGGGCACGATTAGACGACTTGTTAAACACAGACGATTTATCATATGAAGAAAGCGACACAATCCCTTCCAGAGATAGGTTGACATATAATAATGGATTCTATGTAAAGTGTACGTCAATGTTTGTAGATATACGCAAATCGACGGCAATGACGGAAAAATACAAAATATCTACATTAGCAAGAATATATAAATGCGACATCTCTGAGGTAGTCGCATTAATTAATGGTAGTAGTGATTGTGCTGAAATTTGTATTGAAGGAGATTGCGTTTGGGCAGTTTTTGATACACCTTATACCTATAACATTGATGATGTTTTTTCCACTGCAGCAAAAATATCATCACTAATTGATACTTTAAATTGCAAACTTAAGAAGAAGAAAATTGATCCTATTGTTGTTGGTATTGAAATTGATTATGGGAGAGCGTTAAAGGTAAAGGCTGGATACAATGGTAGTGGGATAAATGATGTAGTTTGGATGGGTGAGGTCGTTGCAAAATCATCAAAACTTGGTTCATATGGCAATAAAGACCTTAATGATAAAGAACTTATGGTATCGAATGTTATTTATTCAAACTTGAATGAGAACAATAAAAATTTACTGACGTTCAACAGTAACAGAAATTGTTATCATGGAAATGTCAGCAATATAAACATGAATGATTGGATAAAGGAAAATTGTGTATAATTCCCCTTGCCCCTGCTCTCCGTAGTGTTCCAAAAACAAAAATATTATCATTGTTAACCGTAGTCTCTGACTAAGGTTGCGTGGGTGGCAATCTCCTGATTGCCGAATGCGATAAGCCCAAACTTTTTCCCATCATAGGCACGCTCCGTCCTATTATAGGCCGTATACGTCCTGTCATAGAACTTCAATTTTGTCATTTCCACCGTAAAGCTGATATTTACAAAAAGCAATGTTGTTAGTAGCTTACACCACACACAAATTCACTGTAAACCAAAATCAGGATTAACTAACAAAAGTGTAACCCTATTTCAGGACGAGACAAAAATCAGGACGAGACACACCACTTCCGGTTTTTCCGGCACCGGAAGCAACCGGAAGTAAAACGGAAATGACCGGAAATCCAAATAATTGATAATCAACTACTTAAGTTTTTCAAGCAATTTTTACCGCAACCGGAAGCAACCCTGCCGGCCGGCACGGCAAAGAGTAATTAAAACGGAAGTTGAGGGAGGCTAGAATTTAGGAATCACGAGTAAACAAATTCCCAATCCCCAATTCCCAATTCCAAATCCCCAAAAAGGGTAAAAAGTGGGTAATTTTCGGGTAATTCTTATCCACATTTTCGTTACAAGACAGTGATTATCAATGCTTTTATCAAAATCACATAAGTTTCTCCACAGGTGGGGAATTTTGTAAAATTCGCTGTTACCTGTCACTGCTTTTTGTATATTGGTTCCGGAAAATAACTGCCTTTATGAAGAAGATAATAAACACCCTTGTCGCAATGGTATTCACAGTTGCAGTGAATGCACAGGTAGAGTACCGCATGGTATCAGACGACCCGGTGAACTATAAGCTAACCACTTTGTATCTGAACTTTCTTACAATGGATACTTACCTGGGTACAAATTTTGGCGGTGCACTGAAACTGGAGACCGTATTTGGCAAAGTGATGCCATGGATTCAGGTAAACAAAACATGGAGCCATGCCTCGGGCAGTGAAGGTGGGGGCGAGCGCCCAACGCTTGCCGGGGGAACAATAAAACAAACAATGATTGAAGCCGGCGCCGCCTGGTACATGGTAGATAAACAGGTAAAAAAGGACATTGACGTTACCATATATTCACGCACCATAGGCAGGTGGACTATCAGGCACTAGATCGAAGTTCCGGGCACAGTGCGCCGGCTGTTTGGCCCGGAGGCTGGTGTACAATACAGCAGAACGCCTCTCGATTTTGAAGAAGACAGCCATACGCTCTACAACTACAGAAGCACAGATGGCCAATATAACAATCCTATTGGCAAACCGGTAGCAGGAGGACCGCCGGGATATGCACAAAACCCTTATTCCGCAGCTACTATTGTGAACCCATACGTGGGTGCGCATTACCGCAATGTGCGTAATGTAATTGTTGCTCTGGACAAAAAAAAGCGCCCCTACCGGTCTAACCAAAACGTAGCCGACCTGTATGCAGATGTAATGGTTGGGGTGGTTAAAACTATAGACGATGTAATATATATGAATGGAAAGAAATGGCAGATAGCACCACAGAACGGAGCCACCAGAACAGTGGGCTGGCGGATAGGCTACTCAGTGCATCGTGCCTCTACATTTTCTGGCATTACAACGTAGAGATAGGCCAGAGGCCGGGCCCAAAGCTGGGAAAGGAATACAAAACAAACGGATCTTATGTATCAGCGGGCTTCGGACTTACCCTCGGGTTTTACAAAGGCTTCAAAAAACTAAAGTCTAAAGTTTAATGCAGACTTGGGGGCACATGAACATGTTGCGCTGCATTTCATCGATCTTATATATCCGTAGCATTGATTAGAAGAAAGTCTACCCAAAATCGGGAAAAATCAACGAAAGAAAACACATTATATGAAATTACCACAACAAACAAAATCCATTGTTGTTAATAATGCGGGTGTTGTTTTGATCAACAGCTATATCCCGATTCTTTTTGGTCAGGTGGGATTAGTAAAGGAAAAGAGGTTTGTTAGTATTAGTGCACAGGAAGACGCAGTACAATACCTGCAATTTGTGATAACAGGACAAAGTACTACAGACGAACATTTGCTGTCCCTTAACAAAGTGCTCTGCGGCCTGCCGGTAAATCATCCGGTTAAATATGGTATTGTTGTTTCCGAGGCTAACCAGAAATTAATGGTAGGGATGATAGAGGCGATTATAGGGCACTGGCCTATAATTGGTGCAACATCAGTAGACGGCTTTCGGGGCAACTGGCTGGTTAGAGACGGGCTGCTTGTTGAACGCGAAGATAATTGGGAGCTTACGGTTGATAATAGGCCGTATGATCTGCTAATCAACAAGTCTCAGTTTTCATTTTCACATATGAAGTATCAATGGATGGATAAACCATTAACTGTGTACTGGACATATTAAGAAAGTAGCTCAACAACCACTTCACCATGGTTTCATTTCCTGTTATTTCAATTTAACTTCCAGTTCACTCTGATTGTCCGCCTTGTCCTAGTATACCAGCTTATCCTTGACAGACAAATTTCCTTGCAACCCGCCAGAGTGTATGCACAGCACTTTGTCGTGGCTGGAGAATTGGTTGTCAGCCAGCATTTCGTGTATGCCATACATCATCTTTGATGTGTACACAATATCGAGGGGTATTTTGTTGAGGCCGTAAAAGTCGTTCATGAAATCGAGGAGGGGCTGGTCCCACTTGCCAAAGCCGCCAAAGTGCCACTGGTCGTGCAGTTGCCAGTTGTGGTTTTGTGCAGGCTGCAGGTGGTCGGCAATGCTTTTATGCAGGTAGGCGCCCTGCTTCATGGGCACAAATCCCAGCACCGCCTGGCTGATATCCAGCTTGTCGCGAAGGCCTATGAGTGTAGTACCCGTGCCTACAGATACTGCCACATGCGTATAAGTGTTGTTAATGAATCTGCTGATGAGTCCGGCGCCTTTTCTGCCCCACTCATTGGCGCCACCCTCGGGTATGATAAGCACTTCATCAAAGTGTTCTACCAGTCCTTTGGCCCACTCGGGCTGGTGCCTGTTTTTGTAATCCTCCTGTGTTACAAAAATGAGCTCCATGCCGTTAACAGCGCACGCTTCGAGTGTGGGGGTCAGTTCATCGTACTTGCCGCGCACCACCCCAAACGCTCTGATACCAAAGTGTCTGGCCGCAAAGGCTGTAGCCGCCAGGTGGTTAGACCATCCCCCACCCGATGTGATGATGGCTTTGTAACCTGAGTCAATGGCATGTTTCAGATTAAGGCGCAGTTTAAACCACTTATTGCCTGAAACAACCGGATGCAGGAGATCGAGCCGGAGCATGTCGAGCGCGGCAACCTTATTCTTGTACCAGAATTTGTTTACCGGCTGTATCACAGCAAGGCGTTCGTCAATGATACCCATACTCTTTCAGGTAGTTTTCGTTATCGCGCCATTTGGGCCTCACTTTCACAAACAACTCCAGATGTACTTTTTTACCCAGAAATTCTTCCATTGCCAGCCTGGAGTTGATACCCAACTGCCTGATCATGCTGCCGCCCTTGCCCAGCAATATCATCTTCTGTGTTTCGCGGCTCACAATAATATCTGCTTTGATCACGTCCACATTTTCCTTCTCCTCAAAAGATTGTACCAGCACAGCCGAGTGATAAGGGATCTCTTCGTTGTAGAGTGCATAGATCTGCTCGCGCACCATCTCGCCCACAAAAAAGCGCTGGTTGCGGTCAGAGATGCTGTCTTCGGGATAGTAGGGAGCCCCTTCAGGCAGCAGTTGCAATATGGAGGTGATGAGCGTACCTGTATTGGTTTTGTTTTTAGCAGAGATGGCCATTACCTCCCAGTTGGGGTACAATTCTTTGTACTTGGTTACCTCGGCTTCAACCAGTTTTTTGTCTTTTATAGTGTCAGCCTTGTTGAGCAGCAGTATCACCGGCACCTTAAGGTGCAGCGGATCGCTGATAGCTTTAAAATCCTCCACCGGCTGATTGATATCGTGCATGAGTATGGCCACATCGGCATCCTCCAGAGCGCTCTTAACCTGCTGCATCATGCGCTGGTGCAGCTTGTATTTAGGCTCTATAATACCGGGGGTGTCAGAAAATACGATCTGGTAGCCCTGCTCAGAGAGAATGCCCAGTATGCGATGCCGGGTGGTCTGCACTTTTGGCGAAATAATTACCAGCCGCTCGCCCAGCAGCAGATTCAGCAGCGTAGACTTGCCCGCATTGGGCGCACCAAAAATATTTACAAACCCTGATTTGTATTGCTCTGCCATTAGTCGGTAAAATTAGGCGATTATATTGAGAGATAGGCATTGAAAAAGGCACACGTATGATAGTTACACCCCACCGGGGTGCGTGTATAAAAAAATAAACAAGGCTACAGAGCTTCGACTCCTAAAGGAGTCAAACAAATGATCGAAGTCTGATTCTTTGTATAAAAGGTGCGACCATAACCCCTCCGCAAAAAGGAGCAAGCAATAAAGCGGCATTGAAAATTTGATACTAGCTCAGTTGCTTGATCTTATCTGCATGCTTTACGGGATGCAGAAAGAAGAAATTGGTTTCGACTGTTGCGTCAGTAACGGTGTCGATGGGTATGAGCTTACCCTCGTGCGATGTGTAGCAGTTGTATCCAAAACCTTTGAAATAACTGATAATATCGTTGGGGTGGTATCCAAACTTAGCCGCCCACTTGCGGAGCATCTCGGTGAAGATGATGGGCTTGTATTTTTCGAAGGTTTCGGGTCCGCCTTTATATACCATGAGTTCCGCGCCTTCTACGTCGCACTTAACGAAGTCGAGCTTGGTGATGCCTTTTTCTTTTACAAAATTATCGATGGTGTTTGCCTGGCACTCTAATTTCACCATGTTTTCATTCTCGGTGATATTCTGAGAAGAAGATGCACCGGTAATGGTTGGCGAGTAGTAGAAAGTAAGTGTCTGCACCGTATCGGAGAACGCAAAATTGTTCAGGTTGATGTTCTTTGCACCGTTGAGCTCGGTGTTCTTCTTTACCTGAGCAAAGGTTTCGGGGATGGGCTCAAAAGAGTAGATCGTGGCACCCGGCAGTTTTTTCGACAGATGATTGGAATACCAGCCAATGTTAGCACCAATATCAAAAATGGTATCATTGTCGCTCACCAGCTTGTAGAGCATTTCGGAGTCTTCCTGCTCATACATATCAAAGTTGAAAGTATCTACCGGTGTGATGCGTTTGTCAGCGATATCTACATAAAACTTAGCACCACCGGGATGAAAATCAGTGGCGCGGGAAGTAAAAACAACACTGCCGTCAGTTATCTCTATTTTACCTATTTCTGTTCCGGCCAGGCTGTTTGAAAAATCAAACAACACTTTATGAAACTCATGCATCTTATTGATAAAATCAACTTTAGAAAGGCTTCCGCTCTTATACTCCTGTTTTACCTGTTTGATATCCATTATAAATACTTATTACTTATGTGTACTGAACAACTGTTCAAATTTAGTCAACAAATCTTTATGCGTGGCAAATATTTCATCAGCCATTGCAAGGTCCTCTTTTTCGAGTGTTGTTTGCAGTGCGAAGCATCTGCATCCAGCGGCTTTTGCTGATTGTATACCCAGAACTGCATTCTCAATCACGAGGCAGTTGCCAGCCACCTTACCCAGCAACGCTACCGCTTTCAGGTAGGGCTCGGGGTGAGGCTTGGTATGTGTAACGTCGTCAGCAGTTATTAATGCAGAAAGCTGACTGCTTAGCTGGCTGCTCAGATGTGTTCCTATTCTGGCCCTGGACGCCCCTGTTACAATTGCTGCCGGAATATTGCTATCCGCTAAAATTCTGAAAATATCTTCGATACCATCGTAGATTCTAAAGGTATTGTTGTGTTTGTAATACTGTTCCTTAAACTCTACCAGGTCGCTAACGATACTTTTATCCAGGTTATGCCGCGCCACAATCAGTTCAGCAATCTGAAATCTGCCCATACCCTCCAGTTGATAGTATTCATGTGCTTCCAGCTGAAAACCATAGGGTTCAAATGCCTTTTGCCATGCCGTACAATTATCTTTCATCGTATCGGCAACCACACCGTCAAAATCAAATATTACCGCTTCAATCATTTTGTTTGGATAGGCTCTACGCCCAGCTTTACCGACCAATTGTGAAAATCCTGCAAGACAGCTTCTGATACCGGGATGCCATTTTTCAGCCTTTCCTGCTTTTTTATATACTCTGGCTGGCCGGGAAACAAAACGTTATCGCCATGAGTTCGTACCTGATTGATAATGGCCGTGCCTGCCATCCTGATGGTATCCCTGCCACCAAACCGGGCGGGGTCTATTGCCAGCACCAGCGATCCCAGTTTCCTTTTTTTATGAAGATCCTTGTACATGGATGTCATGTTAGGGCCAAAGTTCATACCGTTGAGCGGGCCACAGAGCATATCTATCATAAACGCAAGCGCATAGCCTTTGTAATCAGCTATAGGCTTTAGTGCAACAATCTCATCTGCATTAGTGGAGTCTTTGCCATCCTTATCAACGCCCAAACCAAGCGGCACAACCGTTTTTTCCCGTTTGGCGTTCATCATATAATTCCATGGCACAATGCTGGTAGCCATATCCAGGCAAATGGGCTCATCGTTATTCTCTGTTGGAAATGCAATGGATATAGGGTTGGTACCAAAAAAGGGTTTGTAGCCACCTGCCGGAACAACCAACGCATCGGCATGAGTAAATGAAATGCCCACCATACCTGCATCAGTGACCTGCCGGGAATACAAACCAATAGCTCCGCAGTGTGATGAATTGCTAACACCTACTACGCCGACACCGGCTTCTCTGGCCATGCCGATAGCATGATTTGTGGCAGCGGTCATGATCACGATACCATGGCCGTCATCGCCCTCCATTTGTCCGGTGGCACCCGCAGTTTTGGTAAAACCGAGTTTGGGCGTTTTGTTAATGGTGCCGTTTTCGAGGCGCGTAAGGTAATGTGTAACACGTGCAATACCGTGAGAGTCTATTCCCCACAATGAAGTCTTGACAAGAGACCCAACGATTGTTTCCGCATCAGCTTCAGGCACGCCCATGCGCACAAACATTCTTACACCCCAATCGGTTATCTTTTTATGGTCAATATTCTGGTCTGCCACCTATTTAAATAATTGTATGAACTCAGCCAAGGAAAGGATTAATCTCTGCTTTGCACTTTTTGGCAAAATCAAGGAACATTTCAGTATCAATGCGATAATTGAGGTACCTTACACCCAGTGCGCTCCAGTGCTTTATACCCTCAGATGTGTCTGTAAATACACCTGTGGCAATGTTCTTTTTCTTGCAGATTTCTATGATACGCGTAATCTCCGCGGCCACATCCGGATGCCAGATCTGCCCGGTAAGCCCCATAGACTGACTCAGATCATATGGCCCCACAAATATGACATCAATACCTTCAACGGTACAAATCTCTTCTATATTCTTTGCGCCCTCCACTCCTTCTATCTGTAGTATAATTACAGACTTAGAGTTGGCTTTGGTTATATATTCGTCTTTAGGGATATTGGAAAATTCAGCTGCCCTAACGAACCTGCACAATCCGCGCTCACCCAGCGGGCGGAACTTGGCATATTCAACTGCTTTTTGAGCGTCTTCTTTTGTTTTTATGTGGGGTATCTGCAACCCACCTATTCCCATATCCAGCAGCCACTTGATGTAGGTTTCGTTGATACCCGGGATGCGGGCCATGAGTTTGATGCCCCGGTTTTCCGCAGCAAGTATCAGCGGATATACGTCATTCATGTTCACCGCACCACCATGCTCCAGATCAAGCACGCCAAAATCGAAGCCTGCCATAGCCAGCATTTCAACCACCTCAGGGCGAGCAAGGCGCACAAAAGGTCCAACGAGAAATTTCTTAGAACTTAACCATGCATTCTGTTCCATGCGCTAGTTTTTGATTTGTAATGATTTAGGATGCAGTGGTACCACCATTTCTTCCTGCAGCTCTTGCCTGGACAAGAACGGATAAAGGTCTTCCAGTGGTGGAGATACCAACGTTCCGTCAGGATTGATATTGAAAGATGTTTTTGGAGCCAGCAGTTGCATGGCATGTATAAACACTTCGCACAAAACCGGGCCATCAGCAGCAAGCACTTCTGGTATTACTTTGCCGGCTTCGGCAAGCGAATTAATCTTAAATGTTTTAAAGCCAAATGCCTCACCTATTTTCGAAAAATCAGGACAGGTTACGCCGGATGATGCTCCAGATCCGGCGAACTTACTGCCAAACAAATTGTTCTGTGTATGCTTAATAGTGAGGTATCCATCGTTAACATAAACGAATAGCTTAACAGGCAACCCGTGATGAATAATGGTCTGCATCTCCTGCAGATTCATCATCATAGACCCATCACCATTTATCAATATCACGCGTTGCTTATCTGCGGCAAGGCTGGCACCGATTGCACCGGGCAATCCAAAGCCCATCTCGCCCAGCCCGGTAGAAGTAACCACACGCTGCTGATCTTTAACTTCTATTGCCTGATGCGTGCAGGTAAGCGCAGTACCCATGTCGGTAACGATGATCTCATTAGGCAAGAAGTGCTTATTCAGTTCCTTTATGAATGAGTAGGAATTGAGCATACCGTCCTGCTCTTTATGCAGGCCATCAGGCTCAACAAATGGGTATTTTTCTTTCCAGTGATTGCAGGTTGTAATCCATTCGGTTATCTGTGGCTGAGCTACAGTTTTCACAGCAGCCATCATATTTTCTATAAAGCTCTTTGCATCTGCCTGTACCAGCGTGAACGACGGGTCATTAGCAAACTTATCCAGCTCTGTGATATCAATATCAACGACAACTTTTTTAGCATCCCGGGCAAATTCCTTCAGGTCATAACCTACCTGCGGAATTGCCATTCGTGTGCCGATAGTGATTAGCAGGTCTGCATTCTGTACAACAAAATTTGCGCAGCGCTGGCCGTATGTGCCTTCGCGACCATAGTTGAGTGGATGAGTGGAAGATATCAGGTCAATACCGTTCCAGGATGTCATAAAAGGAATACCAAACTGCTCCACCAGCCTGTCCAGCAGATGTGCTGCCCCTGCCAGCCTGATACCGTTGCCGAATATAAAAACAGGGCGTTTTGCACCTGCCAGTAAATTACTGATCTGAGACATTACTGCATCAGCCGGAGCTTTCAATTGATCGTCCGGAACGTATCCTTCCAGCTCATCGGGATTAATCTGTGCAGCCTGCACATCAGTTGGAATGTCTATCCATACAGGCCCCGGCCTGCCAGACTCTGCGATGTGAATTGCCTTCTGCAACTCATATTTAATACGCCTAGGGTCTGTGACCAGCACAGCATATTTAGTGATGTTAGCAACAGTCTTTGCAATATCAAAGCCCTGCACACCCCACATTCTCAGGTCTTTGTGCTTTGTTACAAATTCCGATTTCTCCTGGCCTGAAATTATCAGCACGGGAATGGAATCGGCCCAGGCATCAAGCGCTCCGGTTATTGCATTTGTAGCAGCCCCGCCAGATGTGGTGAGCATAACACCCAGCCTGCCGCAGATGCGCTTGTAAGCCAGGCAGGCAAGCACACCTGCCTGCTCCTGATGCGGATGCACAGGGATCAGCTGCTCGTGCTCCTCTACCGATTTAAGTATATGTACGTTACCTGCGCCGGAAATGGAAAAAATATGACGCATTTGATTTTGCGCAAACAATTCTGCTATAAAATCAGAAACCTTCATGTGCTTTATTTTATTTGATTATGTAGTACCATGCAGGAGCAATTGCCCGGCAGGAAATCAATTATCTGCAACTCTGTTAAAAACCAGGAAGCTATACCCCTCACTTTCAATCTCATCTTCTCTGAGCGCAGATACACTAGTTGCATATGCCTCGCCCACGTCAATAATATTGTTCGCCTTTGACCTTGCAATACCATTTATGGGCACAATCATCAGCGTACTTTCAGTTGCCTCAGGCCGAACTTTAGACAGTGTAATTTCGACGTTCTTAAACCTCCAGCCTGTATAGTCTTTTTCGCCAAAAGGGAAATACTCATATGCGGCGAAATCGGTAGAATATTCGTTGGTTTTTTCGTAGCCGGTATTCTGCCTTCCATATGCATCGTGCATACGTACAAGATCGCCTTTCATTGGCGGGGTTTCTATTTCCATAATAAAGGCGCCCTCCTCAGCTATAGCCATTGAAGAATGAAAAACGCATGGTTCCAGCACTACAGCCTCCAGTGTTTTTAACTGGTATTTATCATCTATAGTAGTACACTGCACAGCCCCGTCGAGTACAATCAGCGATGTACGCTTCTTTGCGTGGCAGTGCAGAGAAGTTGACTGGCCTTTGGTGATCCTCAGAAACCAGATAGCAACTTTCTCGTTCTGAAACCAGAGGTATTCGTATCCCCACGGTTTGTTGACCACAATATTGCTGTAATCGAAATTGTTGGCAAAGTCTGACGACTCGACCTTCAGCCTCGACAGATTCTCAAAATCATTTAATGAGGGGTAGACTTTATAGATCATTACTTGCTGTTGATTGCATAATACACTTTCAGTGTCTCTTTCATCCATGCGGCATTGTCTCTGAAGTGCGGTGCTGTTACCAGATTGCCATCAGAAACCACCGATACATCCTGATAATCGGCTCCTGCGTTAATCAGATCATCTTTGCAGCCCACATAGGTAGTCATTTTCCTTCCTTTCACAATACCTGCTGAGATGAGTACCCAAGGGCCGTGACAAACAGACGCTATCACTTTACCTGAATCATTCATGGTTCTGATGAACTGAAGCATTTCGGGTATCTGGCGTAGCCTGTCAGGCGACTCAAGGCCACCGGGCACCACCAGCATATCATAATCCTGTGGGTTAATTTTCTTGATATCAGTATTCACTTTAATTGGCAGGCCGTGCTTGGCTATAATATCTACACCACCGTTTGAAGCCACATCTACCGTAAAGCCATCTTCCTGCAACCGGTAAAACGGATATGCAAATTCTGTGTCTTCCACAGCCGGGCCTACTACTATCACTGCTCTTTTTAACATGCTGCTATTTTGTTTTTATTAGTTAATTCCCAACCAGGGGCGCTTATTGATATCGTACAGGCTCTGCATATATTCAATATCGCGCTCTGTATCTACATTCTGCCAGAAATCGTCGTGTTTCCACAAAGACAGATCGTCTTCAGCTATGAGTTTTGCAAAGACCTCTGCCTCCAGATTACATTCACTGATGGGCGACAATTTCTCAAAAATCTTTTCATTGGCTACCATGAAGCCACCATTAATTCTTGACCGGTGCATTTCAAGGCGGGCACTTGCATCGTAGCTCTGCACCTCATCCCCTTTCAGATAAAAAGTACCGAAACGCGATGGCGGATTAACGCCGGTAATGGTCAGCATCTTCTTATGAGCTTTGTGAAAATCCACCAACTGGTTAATTTTCACATTGGCAAGCACATCTGAATAAGTAATAAAGAATGGTTCGTACTTCAGGTAGCGTTCGCACCGGGCTATACGGGCACCAGTACTGGCTGATATGCCTGTATCTACCAGCTTCACTTTCCAGTTCTCCTCAGGGATCTTATTGAGCGACTTAACTTCGTTATCTGCAATGTTTATTTCGATATCATGCAATAGTTCAAAACTATTTATAAAATATTCCTTAATAAGATCGCCACCCAGGCCCAGCGCCAGCACAAAATCGGTATAACCATAACTGCTGAACAGCTTCATAACGTGCCAGATGACCGGACGATTACCTATTTTAAGCAGGCATTTGGGCACCCTGTTTCGTGTAACCGGGTCTATGACACCCCGCCCTCCACATAGTATAAGACACTTCATAAATTGTACAGCGATGACTACCGCGTTTGATAATTAATATTATGGCAATATTACTGAAATTATCCCGTATTTAGTAATTACAGGAAGCTGGAAATGGTGCGCCTGAAACCCTCTCTGACCCCTACTTTGGGCGCCCAACCCAATTGCTTTATTTTATCAATATTGGGTGAGTTTCTTGATATAGGGCTCTTAAGGTAGCTATTGCCCTGATCCGGATTGGTCATCACAATCTTCAACCCATATTCTTTATACATATCTATGAGAATATTGGACAGTTCCAGAATACTGTGCTCCTCATCCGGATTGCCCATATTGTATGCCTGTCCGTTTTCGCCCTTTATAAGTATGGTGAGAAAACCAAGCACCGCATCGGTAAGGTAGCAGAAAGGCCTGATGGCACTGCCATCGCTTTTCAGTACAATATCCTCTTTACGGACAATATTGGCAACCAGATCGGCAAAAACCCTGCCATCGTCCAGTGCCATACCAGGGCCATATGTATGAAATGGCCTGACAATTTTTG
>OMJB01000021.1 GCA_900299255.1 Sphingobacteriales bacterium | reverse complement strand
GTAACAACACTCACAGCACTGGCGAGGCAGGTGGTAGTTCAGTTTGAGCTGAGGAAGAAGAACACCGAGCTGAAAAGGCAAAGGGATGACCTGCAAAAGCTGAATGAAGACCTGACCAGGTTTGCATATGTTGTGGCACACGATATCAAATCTCCATGCAATAGCCTGGCTATGTCTGCTTCTTATTTAAAAGATGCCTGTTCAGAAAAGCTGGATGAGGAAATTCTGGAGATCATCAACATGATGGAATCCACCTCAATGGTGGCTATAGAAATGGTTAATGGAATACTTACACATACGCTGGCAATCAATCAGGCTGAGATCAGCAAGGAATCTTTCAGGTTTGGAGATGTAATTAAGGAGCTACAGCTGCTGGTAACACTTCCTTCGGGTTTTACGTTTGAGGTAGAAGGTGAGGAGATAGAGCTGTATACCTCAAAAAGCGTGCTGGCTCAGGTGCTGCAAAACCTCTGCAACAATGCCATCAAGTATAACGACAAAGACAATGCATGGGTAAGTGTTACCGCCAACGATACCGGTAATGCCTACCTGTTCTCTGTTAAAGACAACGGCAGAGGCATCTCTGCAAAAGATCAGGAACACATTTTCGACCTATTTAAAACGTTAGGGAATCCAGATAGATTTAATAACAAAGGAACCGGTATAGGGCTGGCAACAGTGAAGGGTCTCGTAGAAAAAATGGGCGGAAATATATCGGTTAATTCAGAGGTAAGAATCGGCAGTAATTTTATATTCACATTCAGAAAGTAGCGATTAAGCTTTGGTTTTTCTGTTCGACCGCACAATGAATACAGCGCATGTTATAAAAGGCAGTGCGGAACATGTGACAGCCGGGTTCATGGAAAGAATGCCCACAATCAGGATCATCAGCATAATAAGACCGAGTCCGGTTAGACCCAGGTAGGTGAGTAGCTTTGAAGGTGCTTTCTGAAATAAGGTAATCAAAAGTAGTATTTGCCCTATAAGTGGAATAAGTACAAACGGGTGCATGAATGAATCTGTTGTACCCCTTCCTTTTGCGAAGAGTTCAAATTCTACCTGAAACAAAAAAGAATGCATGTCGTGTCCCCATTCGAGATATCCGAATAATGAAGAAATTATAAGGCTCAGATTGAGCAGCCGCTTATTCAATGTACGCTGATCTTTTTTAGAATTTCAACAAGGTAAATATAATTCCAGTAAAAGTGTGCATTGCAGGTTGAAAGAGAAGAAGCAAATTAACAATGTGTGCGAATTAGCCTACGTAAACGAGGAATTAAATCTATTTTTGCCAGGCGATGCAGTTACAGCAAAACAAATCACTTCTGCCCTACAACACATTCCATATAGATGTGAATGCGGAGTTTTTTACTGAATTGAATGACGTTAGCAGCCTTGCAGAAATATCAGCCTTGCCACAGCAAAAACATATTCTGGGCGGTGGCAGCAATATACTGCTGATACAACCTTTAAAAGGCATTGTGATACATAACAACCTGAAGGGGATAGTACTGGAAAAAGAGGATGATCAGCATGTATGGCTAAGAGTGGCATCGGGTGAGATCTGGCACGAGTTGGTAATGCATACTGTGAACCATGGCTGGGGAGGCCTGGAAAATCTGGCACTGATACCCGGAACTGTAGGAGCGTCGCCGATACAGAATATCGGGGCGTATGGGGTGGAGGCAAAAGAAACCATTGAAAGTGTGGAATGCTGGAGTTGGAATCAGCGGACATTGCAGAATTTCAGCAATAGTGATTGTGAGTTTGGGTATAGAGACAGTATTTTCAAGCGGATATTAAAGAATGAAGTGCTCATAACGTCGGTGTTGTTCAGACTGAATAAAGTGCCGGTCTACAACATCAGCTACGGCGCACTTGAAGACGAATTGAAGCAGATGGGCGTTGAAGAGCTGAGTGTGAAAGCGATAGCCTATGCAGTGATGAACATAAGGAGAAGTAAGCTACCTGATCCGAAAGTAACGGGGAATGCGGGCAGCTTTTTCAAGAATCCGACCATCTCGAAATTGCTGTATGATAAGATACATGCCAACTATCCAGGCATACCATCGTACCAGGTAAATGAGTTGAAGATAAAAGTGCCGGCAGGCTGGTTGATAGAGCAATGCGGATGGAAGGGCTACAGAAAAAATGACGCAGGGGTGCACGCTAAACAGGCTCTGGTATTAGTAAATCATGGCCATGCAAAAGGCGATGAGATATGGAAACTATCGGGAGAGATTGTAGCATCGGTAAAAGAAAAGTTTGCAATAGAACTTGAACGGGAGGTTCAGGTTTGGTAGTGCCACCTACGCAACGGCAGGTTTTATCAGCGGCAGCTTAATGTAGAATGTTGTTCCTTTCCCCTCTTCAGTTTCGAACCAAATTTCTCCTTTCCAGAATTCAATGATCTTTTTGGTCATTGCTAGGCCCAGCCCTGTGCCGGATGTCTTGGTGGTAAAATAAGGCTGAAACATCTTTCTTACCACGTCTTCAGGTATGCCGGGTCCATTGTCGGTGATCGTTATTGTAGCGCAATTATCGGCAACAGCTACTGCAACATTTATAATGCCTTGTTCGGCAGGGGGGATAGCTTGTTTGGCATTTTCGAGGAGGTTAGTAAACACACGAAGCAGCTGGCTTTTGTCGGAAAGGACGACCAACGTATCGGGGTATGCAGCAAGAGTAACGTTTATGTTGCTGTCGGTACTATATAATTCAACTGCTTTTCGGAGTAACGATCCCAGCTCCAGTTCTTCGGGTCTGGCCTCGGGCATTTTGGCAAAATTGGAAAATTCGGAGGCGATATAGGATAGGTTGTCGATCTGCTCTATGATAGAATAGGATACCCTGTCTGTAAGTTCCTTAATATTAGGAGCATCGTTTCGCATTGCCTGTTGCAAATACTGGATATTCAGTTTCATTGGGGTAAGCGGATTCTTGATCTCGTGGGCCACCTGTCGGGCCATTTCCCTCCATGCGCTTTCACGCTCGCTTTGTGCAAGGGCAGCAGCGTTCTCTTCCACTTTATTGACCATTTTGTTGTACTCACGCACCAGCAGGCCTATCTCATCGTCGTAAGCCCATACTATACGTTCGTTCTGCTGCAGATTTATACGTCCGAACTGCTCAATAATGACATTAAATGACTTAGTGATCCAGCGGGTTATAAATACCGTGATCAGGCTGGAAAAGAGGAATATAAAAGCATACAGGTTGATGAGTGTAACCACGATATTTGATATCTGGAAATTCAATTCCTTTTCGGATGTAAAAAACGGCACATTGATAAATCCATGGACGACACCATGCTCATCTCGAATAGGCTGATACGCTGATAAGTAGTTCAGATTTGCCACCCTTTCGTTCTGTATCAAGATAGATCGGCCTACGGTATTGATGAGGTAGTAGGCATCGGGCTTCATCATGTGAGATATAAGACCCTTGTTGTAGATCTCATCTTCTGATGTATTTAGCAGTGCCCCCAGGCGGTTGAAGATGTTGATGTCGATCTTCTGACCATGGGCTACGGTAGTGATCAAGGATTTGAAACCAGGAGAACGGGTAACCGAATCGAAGGCATAGTCGCTTTCGAATGCTTTGAGTTGTTTCAGATTTTCCTGAATAGACTGGCGCGCCAACTGCATTGCCGACTGGTAGTTGGTAGCGTTTGAGGATTTGTACTGGACACTAAAGAACAGAATGGTTACGAAGCCTATTATAATAAAAGAAACAAGCACCACCCCCAGCATGGAAAAATGTACACGGCGGCGCAATGTGAGGCGCACAAATTTCTCTTCGGCCAGCTTGCCTGAGAAATAAGAGAGGTACAATTGGTACAAAAGAATGATCACCGCCAGTAAAACCTCAATTACGAACAAATACGAGAACAGTGTGATCATCTCGATAATTGCACTGTGCAGATGCACTATTACGATCGTGGTTTTATCGGTGGTTTTGTAGTACAGCTCAGAAACATTGTTGCGGGTGTAGAAAGCATAGTCCTGCTCTTTGCGGAGCGAATCATTGTTCAGATAAGTTTGGAATGGATAGTCGTTTGTTTGAGAATAGATCTTGTCATTTACGTAAACTGCATAGGTATATTCATTTTCTCTGGTGTTTACATTTTTGTTCTCGGGCTGCAACAGTTCGGGGTAAACAGTTTGCGCTGTTTGCTTTTTCAGATCCAGATCTATGAATATGTATCCGATGATCCGGTTGATGGTATCACTGTAAATAGGTACGTAGCATAAGTAAAAATGCCTGTCGTGGATATTTTCTTTGTAAAAAATGTAGGGGGAATTGGTGGAGCCCGATTCGTTTTTCTCAGCGGTCAGTTCGTCGAAGTCGGCAGTGGTGTCTTTATTGAATAACTCGCTGCCTCCGGGGTTAAATAAATAGAGCTTAGTCTGGAACGTGCTGAATACAGTACCTGAAAAGTACTTTTGTTCGAGATATGCGTTGAGTGCCTTACGGGTTGTTGATGTAGGCGCATTCAGATAATTCTTGACCTCTTTATCCCTAAGCAATGCATTCGCAACTTTGTCCAGCGAAAACTCCATAACGTTATCACGTTTGGGGGTTAAGTGCAGTTTTACATAGGCCAGCCGGGTGTCTCTTTCTTTGACCTCATTAAAGTACTGCAGCACTGCGGTGCAAAACAAGCAGATGAACACCGCCCAAAAGATCATGTGGGGCTCGAACAGGTCTGATACAAGGGTGAAGTTTTTAATGTCGAGTAGCGGAATGAAAATGAGTAGCCATGCAAGTAGCAGCCAGTAGAAGGTCCAATCGAAAGGAGCTGAGCCCGAACTTTGATCGTGGGTAAAACCAGCCAATGCCAGCAGCACGGCCCCGGTAATTGCCAGCAATAAGTACTTGAACCACTTATTAGTGATCAGAACGCTGAATTGTATATTAAAAAGGTAAATGATAAGACACGACATGCCCGTGATGGTGGCGATGACCAGAATGCCGAGTATGGTATAAATGTCGATGGAATAAAAATGGCTCACATCGAAAGAGATGCTGGAATCGAGCACGAGGCTTTTGATGACATTTACAAACAGGTATATGTAGGCCAGCAGCAATACCATGAGGCAGAGCGCAACAATCCAACGGAGGCCAGCATAACCTTCTGGCCTGAAGTAGGTGCGGTAAGGTGTATGCCGGGTAATGAATATGACCAGCCACAGTAAACAAAGAGTATTGATAAACAGATCGCCGAGAGAGCGGAGGTAAATACTGGAGGCATAGAGTGTAGACGAAAAGAACTGAAGGGTATCTAAATAAAAAGGAAGACCGTATATGTATAAAAGTACCCGCAAAGCCAGAATGATGATCAACGTAATCATGAATCCGACTATAGGTGTACGTTTGCGGGTGAGGTGTATGGCCATGAGCTGTATCCACCAAATGCTTGCGAGCACTGCCGCCAACAGCAGAGAGATAAACAGCAGATCGGGAGACCACTTTTGAATATCCTGAATATTGAATTGCAGGTAAAAGAGTGGTTTGTTGGTAGCAATTGCTACCGGGAATCCGGAATTATTTGCAGTGACCGCCAAGGCTATTTTAGTGGTAAATGGCACACTGGATGAAGCTACGAAATGAGACTTTAGATAATTGTTCTCGAGCGGGTAGGTGATGAGTACCGGGAACAAGATCACTAGTTTCTCGCTGGAATCCAAATAAGGAAGATGAACAGACTTTTGAATAAATACTCCTTTCTCGTTTCTGATAACCAAATCGTTTTTAAAAGAAGTGTCGTTTGGCTTACCAATTACCGAGTTGGTATTCCAGAAGATCAGAGAGTCGTTGTCGTATGCATAAATATAGAACGGCAGATTTTTTAGGCGATTGAACTCTTTTACAGAAAGCGAATCGGTGAAGATCTTATTTACTAATTCCTGCCCGCTAATGAATTCGGCATATGCATCTGCCCTGTTGTTCAGGTCTCTGTTTACAACAGCGGCCAGGCGTGCCGGCGATAATGCTACATTATGCATCCGGAAATAATAGCCGTTAACACACCAGAGCAGAACACTGATGATGAGCCATCCCCAATATGGATAACGTCTTAGCATTTATTTTTTGGGTTCATCTGCTTTTACTTTATTCCAGAGGGCATCCATTTCCCACAACGTCATATCGTGAAGCGATTTGCCATCGGCCTGAGCCAATTCTTCAACTGCAGTAAACCGCCTAATGAATTTTTTGTTTGTTTTTTCGAGCGCCCGCTCGGGGTCTACTTTTACAAAGCGCGCATAGTTAATCATAGCAAACAACACATCGCCCAGTTCGTTTTCTATTTCGTCCTGATTTTCGTTGGCTACAGCTTCATAGAGTTCGTTCAGTTCTTCTTCTACCTTCGCTTTTACCTGATTGGTATTTTCCCATTCAAAACCTACAGTTTTTGTTTTCTCCTGCAGGCGAAGTGCTTTTATAAGAGCGGGCATTGCATTAGGAACGCCGCTGAGAATAGATTTCTTGCCTTCGGCTTGTTTTATTTTTTCCCAGTTTTGTTTTACCTCCTCCTCATTGTTGACTTTCAGTGCTCCGTATATATGCGGGTGGCGGTTGATGAGTTTGTTGCAGACCCCCTCCACCACATCATCGAAAGTGAATTGTTGCTGCTCGCTGCCGATTTTGCTGTAGAACATAATGTGCAGCAGCAGATCTCCCAGCTCTTCTTTGAGGCCCTTCCAGTTTTCGTTTGTTATCACCTCCGACAGCTCATAGACCTCTTCGAGGGTTTGTGGCTGCAGAGTATGAATGGTCTGCTTTCTGTCCCACGGGCACTCGGCCCGGAGTTCGTCCATAATGGTTCTGAGCCGTTCTATAGATTTTGAATATTCCATCTGGTTGTTAAGTGTATTAAAGTGCCTATGCGCACAAAAGCAATTGTGCCCGGCTACTGAATCTAAAGATACTTTATTTAACAGTGTCAGCTGAGTAATTGCTTCGCTGTTTTCAGTTGTTCTCTCCCCACCGGTAGCCGCCCACATCTATGCCTGCAAGTTGCAGCACCCTGCTTACTACTGTATCGGCCATTTCCTCGAGGGTTGACGGCCTGCTGTAGAAAGAAGGAGTGGCCGGACAAATGATGCCGCCTGCCTCTGTAACAGTGGTCATGTTTTTGAGGTGAATAAGGTTGTAGGGTGTTTCCCTGACCACGCAAATAAGCTTGCGGCGCTCTTTGAGCATCACATCTGCGGCGCGGGTAATGAGGTCGTTGCTGATGCCGCCGGCAATGCGGCCCAAAGTACCCATGCTGCAGGGGCAGATAATAAGTGCGTTGTACATGGCACTGCCCGATGCGAAAGGAGCCATAAAATCGTTCTTGCCCCAAACTTTAAAAGGATACTGTGTATAGGCAGTATTCTGCAACTCGTGCTCCCAAACAGCATGGGCATTATCGCTCCATACCAGACTCACTTCGGCCAACTGGTCTTTTATGAGCAGGAGCCGGTCGAGCAACACTTTGGCATAAATGGATCCGCTGGCACCTGTAACCGCAATTGCTATTTTTATCATAAAATTATTGTCCGAATGGGCAAAACTACATGGAATATTTGTAAATTCGTTTTTCTAAAATGCTAATAATAATGAAACGTGTATTGCTTATTGCAGTAGTTATGTTGTCTGCCCCTGCCCTGTTGCTTGCAGATGGTAAGAGTAAGAAATCGGCTGCAACCGAAAAAGGAACAACCGCGGCCAGTGCGCCTGATGCAAAGAATAATGAGATTCACTGGATAACAGATCTGAACGAGTTGCAGCAGAAAATGGCAGCCAACCCTAAGAAAGTGTATTTTGATATATATACAGATTGGTGCGGCTGGTGTAAAAAAATGGATGCTTCTACATTCACCAATCCGGAGTTGATCAAGTATATGAATACCAACTTCTATGCTGTGCGGCTGAATGCAGAGCGTCAGGATGTGATCAATTTTCAGGGTAAGGAATATAAATACGAGCCGCAGTACAAGGCCAATACCTTTGCAGTAGAGATCATGCATGGGTCTATGTCTTACCCAACCAGCGTATTTATGGTGGAGAATTTTCAGAGCCCAACGCCTATACCGGGCTACCATACTGTAAAGGAGATGGAACTGTTTATGACCTATTTTGGCGACAATGCGTACAAGCATATTAAGTACGACGACTACGCTAAGAAATACCAATATGCATGGGATCATGGCCAGGCACCGGATATGACACCACCAGCAGGACATTAATACCGATACGAAACTATTACAAGCCCTGAAACGTTGAGTTTCGGGGCTTTTTTGTGTGTGGGGGGATACGAGTAAGGGGCTGCCAGAATACACAATTGGCGGGTACACAGTATTCACTTATAAACAACGATAGAAGGACACCCACAGATAATGACATATTGGAAAGCATACATGGAATTTCATAACTTTGCAAAAAAGGATATGACAATACTTGACCAATACAGCAGAGAAATAAACTCGCTTTGTGCCAGCCACAAGGTGAGACGGCTTTATGCTTTTGGTTCTGTGTTAACTGAACGATTCAATGAAAACAGCGATATAGACCTGATTGTAGATTTTGACCCGATTGAGGCTGCGAACTATGCTGACAATTACTATGAACTAAAATTCTCATTGCAGGATATGCTGAACAGGCCTGTGGACCTGCTGGAAGAAAAAGCGCTAAAAAATCCATATTTCAAGCAAGCTATCAGCCAAAATTGTGAACTTGTTTATGGAAATTGATCTAAAAATATGGCTTTAGGGATTTATCTGGAGCATGGTTATCACGCACATTCCTTTGCTGAAATCAGAGATAGAAGTATTGTTGAATGAATAGCAAATAGTGTTCGTTATGCCAATTTTAAACTATTACAAGCCCCGAGACGCTGAGTTTCGGGGCTTTTTTGTGGTGGGGGGTGGAGCGAACGGATAAATTAGTACCTTTATCATATAAGATGTGTTTATGAAAAGGCTTTTGTTACTATCAATATTTACTTTTCTGAGCATTTCTTCTAATGGTCAGAAGGTGCGGTTTAGTGACACTTCGAACGTTTGGCATGGGTTTTACGTGAGCAGTTCATTGACACCCGGTTATTCACTCGCTTACAATTTCAATTATCATGGAGATACTGTATATCACGGGATTGATTACAAAAAATTAGGAGAAGGAACCCATGTTACTCTAATTCGGGAAGATTCAGTCTTAAAACAAGTTTTCATTGTACCATTTGTTTCTTTATATCCTATAAGTACCACTCTTGATACTCTTGAACATACTTTATATGATTATTCTTTGAACACAAATGATACTTTCTATTACCCTTATACAACTCCTCACTATGTACACTCGATAGATTCAGTTTTAATTAGAAGTACCATGCACAAAGTCTGGTATCTTGTACCCGTCAATGATTCAAGCCCCAGAGGCTTTATGCCTGCCGCTTATTATGTAGTAGAAGGAATTGGCTGTTTGAGCTCTCCCACATATCCAATTGATCCGACCTACTTTGAAGGGGGGCCGGTGCTCACATGTTTTACAAACAATGCAATAACTCCTCCTCTAAGCCATATAGTTGCGACATATTTTGATAATAGTTCGAGTTGCAGCTTAACATTTGGCGCAGGAATAGATGAAATAACAAACAGTAGCAAATCATTTCTATACCCCAACCCCACTACCAATTACTTAACTATATCTGCACAGGGGAGGATTAACACAGTAACCATTACCAACCTTTTTGGGCAAACCGTGTACAGCCGTGATTATAATGCGGAAAAAGTACAAATAGATGTTGCTGACCTGCCAGCCGATGTATATTTTATCAGGATCAACGGCACAGAGGTGAGGGGGTTTGTGAAGGAGTAGTGGTATGGGGAGTGATAATTAGTAGAATTTATAAACAAAAATTGATGAGCTTATGAGGTTGTATCTACTGTTGATGCTGTTTGTAATAAACGCTCTGGTTTCAAGTGCTGCGGTTGGGCCAATTACCGGGGATACTGCTGTTTGTGTTGGTGCCAATATTACGCTGTATGATACAACCGCAGGAGGCAAATGGAAAAGTAGTGATACGGCTGTAGTGAGCGTTGATTCGCTTTTGGGTACAGTAACCGGTACGGCAGCAGGTACTGCTGTAATAACTTATATTGTTGGGACAGACACGGTAACCCGCGTAATTACTGTAAATCCCAATCCTGCACCTATAGTGGGCAGCATATTATGTGCCGGAGGTGGTGGCACAATAAGTGACCCAACATCTGGAGGGTATTGGGATATTACCACCCATTCTTCCGGATCCTTTAGTTCGGTTGATTCGCTATTGATTTTATCGGGCTTATCGGCAGGGCCACTTGATGTCATTTATGTATTGCCAACCGGGTGCAGCGCATTCGCAAGTTTATTTGTGTATCCTCCGCCACCCCCTATTACCGGAAATACCCATACTTACGTAGATTCAACAACTACTTTGAGCGATGTACTGACAGGGGGTATTTGGTACAGCAGTAACACCTCAATAGCAACTGTTGGTTCTCTGTCTGGTGTAGTAACGGGTGTTGACACAGGTGCAGTCACCATCTATTACTATGCACCATGTGCCACTTCAACGACTGTGATTGTTACTATTCCCTCCGGCGAATCTATACAAACACTAAACAAGAAAAATGAAATTAATTATTATCCAAACCCCGTTGGAACCAAACTGAACATTACAGCAGCGTACCCAATCACTTCAATTGAAATATCCAGCGTATTGGGAAAGGTTATTTACAGCCGCAATTACAACGCAGACAAAGTACAAATAGATGTTGCTGACCTGCCTGCTGGTGTATATTTTATCAGGATCAACGGCACAGAGGTAAGGAGGTTTGTGAAGGAGTAGTGAGTGCAAATAGCTTCTGAATTTCCGGCGTAGACGAAAGGAAATGACGGATTAAAAAAAGAGCGAAAGCCACATCGCTCTTCGCTTTGTTACTTTCGCTCTCATCGCATTGTGCGGGCGGAGGGACTCGAACCCCCAAGCCTCGCAGCACTAGATCCTAAGTCTAGCGTGTCTACCAATTTCACCACGCCCGCATTGCACAACTGTCAGCACGATATTCTGTAAAGACAGGGGCGCAAAAGTAAGGTTTAATGTTGATAAGTTGCAAATCGGGCGGCAAAATCTTACAGTTTCCTGAGCCGCGCTATTTTCTGGTGGTAAACTTTGCCTATGCATATGAATTTTCTGTATCTTCATGTATGAAAACGCCCAAATATATGCGTGCTTATTTCTTTATGCTGCTGCTGGCATGCTCCGTGCCGGTTGTATCGTGCCACAAGAACAGCAATAGTACTCCGGCTCCGGTTGTGATCAGTGGCGATAATCTGACCGCAACAGGTACGCTGGAGCTACAGGGTTTTACGACCTATATGTATGGCAGCCATATACTGAGGGTTGACTCGGCTACAATGTTTGTACTTAAGAGCACAACTCTGAATCTTGATCCGTTTGTGGGTATGCGTGTAAGAATTCAGGCAATAAATATGCATTACTCTGTAGATCTGGGGCCTGAACTTTACAACGTTACGGCTATAGCTGCCGCCCCTTAATATCTTGCCGGGGTTATAAGTGCAGCAATATTGCTGCCACCGTGAAGTAGATGATCAGCCCGGTTACGTCTACCAGGGTAGCCACAAAGGGTGCAGAAGAAGTGGCAGGATCCAGTTTCATGCGCTTGAGTACTATAGGTATCATAGAGCCGCTGAGTGTACCCCACATAACAACGCCTATCAGTGAAAAAGCTACCGTTAGCCCTACCATCCACCAGGGGAACTGCCCATAGGCACCCCAGCCTACCTCATGCCACACTGCGATACGCACAAAACCCACGGTGCCCAGTATGATACCTAGCGTTAGCCCGGATAAAACTTCCCTGCGCATTACATACCACCAGTCGCGCGGCGATAATTCTTTTAGTGCCATTGCACGGATGATCAGTGTGGCTGCCTGCGACCCGCTGTTGCCCCCACTGGATATAATGAGCGGCAAAAAAATCATCAGTGCCACAGCTTTCTCCAGCTCTACCTGAAAATGAGCCATTGCAGTAGCAGTGAGCATCTCACTCAGAAAGAGAATGATGAGCCAACCGGCGCGCTTTTGTACCAGTGTAAAGAAAGAAGTCTTTACATAGGGCAGGTCCAGTGATTCCAGACCACCGAACTGCTGCATTTCTTTGGTATCTTTTTCTTCTGCCTCATCAATCACGTCGTCTACGGTCACAACTCCCATTACTATGTTGTTACTGTTGGTAACAGGAAGCGCCACACGGTCGTACTCTTTAAATTTCTGGATGGCATCTTCAATGCTGTCCTGAATCTCCAGCTTCACGTAGAAGCCGTCCATAATGTCTTCAATTTTTTTGCTGTGCTCGTTGAGTACCAGCCTCCTTATTGGTATATCATCTATCAGCTTGCCGCCGCTGTCTACTACAAATATCACGTTGGCAGCAGGAGTATCTGAATAAAAACGGCGCAGGTGTTCTATTGCCTGGCCTATGGTCCACTCCTTACGCACGGTGGTAAAGGTGGTATTGATCAGCCTGGCTACACTGTTCTCAGGGTATCCCAGCAGATCGTAGGTAGCCAGCCGGTTTTTATCGTTGAGCAGATTGAGGTATTCGGTAACCTGTATGCCATCGAGCGAATCGAAAAAAGCAATACGGTCGTTGGATTCAAGTGTATTAAGGATATTGGAGATTTTGGGGCGCGGCAGTTCTTCGATGATGCCTATCTGCAAAACAGCATCAAGGAAACCAAAAATCTGAATCTGAACTTTTTCGGGTAATGAAAGGAAAGTATTGATGGCGTGCTCAGTGGGCAGTGTACCCAATAGCTTGCCTACCTCAGCCGGATAGTCTTCATCCTTGCTGTGGTGCAGCAACTCGCTCAGGTCGCCTTCCAGAATTTTCTCCCTTAGATCCAGAACCGGCATTGTCTCCCATCAATTGTTTGTTTTGATTAAAAATACACCCTTAAAAAGGGGGTGCGCTGATACCTGCCGCATACTGTAAACAACATGGTTGTGTTACAGAGGCGTGCAAAATTACCATTATTTCCAGAAAGCGGTGCCAAATAGCCGGGGTTTTTTGCCCGGCGCCGTTAAATTTTTATTACGGCAGTGCTGAAGCCTGGCGAACTGCGGCGATATATTGCTGAAAAACCATACAGAACCGCTATCCGCAATAAGACTATATCACAGTTCGAGTATATTTACCGAAAATTTGGTGCTTCAGGTACTGATTATTTTGAATTAAGCGGATTTAGATGCTTGTATCAGTCATTATTGTTAATTACAACACTTTTCAGATCACCTGCGACTGTATTGAAAGTGTGATGCGGCTGACTAAAGATGTACCCTATGAGATCATACTGGTTGATAATGCATCGCCCAAAGACAATCCGGAAGAATTTCTGTTAAAATTCCCGCAAATTAACCTGATAAAGAGCAAGGAAAACGGTGGATTCGCCAAGGGAAACAATCTGGGCATTAAGGCGGCAAAAGGGGATATTATCTTGCTGCTGAACTCTGATACCATACTTACCGAAGACAGTATAAGTATTGCTGCCCGTAAGCTTGCAGAACTGCCAGGCGCAGGCGCGCTGAGTGTGCGGCTGGTATACACAGACGGCAAGCTGCAGCATACAGGGCGAAAATTCAGAAGTATCAGAAATGAGCTGCTGGACCTGCTACGGCCTTTACTAATGCTGCTGCCCTATAAAACGAGGTCGGGGCTGATGATGAACCAATATTTTCATTGTGATTACAGCACCTTTACTGACTGGGTAAGCGGTGCATTCATGATGTTTAGAAGAGAGCTGCTGAACAAGCGACCAGGGCAGATACTGGATGAGCGTTTCTTTATGTATGGCGAAGACCAGCTATGGTGCTACCAGTTTTATGAGTTGGGCTTCAAAAGTTATTATCTGGCAGATACTACAGTGATACACATTCACAATGCCAGCACAGAACCCTCTAAACAGCTGCAGCTGCTGAAGAAATTTCTGGAGCTGGAGCTGAAGATCATGGAGTACCGGAAAGGGAAGTGGCTGTATTACTACTTGTTCAGCCTGATACTGACGATAAAGGAAAATCTGAGGTATTATGTAAAGATCATGGTTTTAAAGTTGTTCAAATACCGGATCAGGTAGTATCAATTAGCGGGAAATTCATCATATTTGTAAGCAGAAAATCAATATCAGTAAAATACGCAATTATGCCAGCAGTATCAATTATAGTGCCGTGTTACAATCACGGGAAGTATATAATGGATACTGTGAACAGTGTGGAGCAGATAAAAGATAAAGATCTGTATGAACTGATTATCATCAATGACGGCTCTACTGATGAATTTACCAACCAGCAGTGCCGGGAGCTGCAGGCAAAGGGGTACAATGTAGTTTTTCAGCAAAATCAGGGCCTTGCCAGAACGCGTAACAACGCCATCAAGCTATCCACCGGGAAATATATACTGCCCCTGGATTCCGACAACAAGATCAGGCCGGAATATGTGTATAAAGGAATAGAGATACTCGACAGCCGGAAAGATATATCAATCGTTTACGGGAATGCCGCTTACTTTGGCGATCAGCAGGGCGAGATGAAGCAGGGGCCCTATAACCTGCAGAAATTACTGCTGCACAATTATATTGATGCCTGTGCCATGTACAGGCGGGAGGTATGGGAGGCCAACGGCGGCTATGACAGCAATATGGCCTACGCAGGCATTGAAGACTGGGACCTTTGGCTGGGTTCATCATTCAAGGGGTATAAATTTTGCTACCTCGATGAAATTCTGTTTGATTACAGGGTACTGCATAACTCGATGATCAGGCAGCTGCATGCCAGCAAAATAAAAAGCGACGCCAACGTAGCTTACATGATAGCCAAGCATAAAGAATACTATGGGCCTCAGTTTATTGATGAGGATATAATGGCCAAATTCAGCACAAGCCCTTTGGGTTTTATAGGCAAGCTGCTGCTCAAAAAATATTTCCCTGCTAAGTTCGAAAAAATGGTAAAGGAGGGCAAGCTGCGGAAATACATCTGACGGGCTACTACCTGTTTTCGCCTGTTATCATCTTCTTGATTGGCGCCAGGTGGTACTTAAGAAACCCGATCATGCTGCGGGTCTGGTAGTATTTGTCTTTAAAATAAATGAGCAGGTCGGGATGTGCGCGGGTCAGGAATTCCGGGTCAGTCTTTTCTTTCCATGCACCCAGCTTTTCTTTGTATGTTGTTTCATACACATCTGCCTTAATAAACAGAAGTATATTCTGCCTGTACCAGACATCAATAGCAGGGTTGTCCCATATTTGTTTCCTGATGCAGTCTATACACACATAGCCACGCTTCGCAAACTTTGCCGCCCAGTACTCAGGGGGCTGCTCGTTGATGTGGTAAGTGCCTGTCTGCCCCGGCAAGGCTGCTGAAAACATAACCACATCTGAGGCATCTGTCAATGACCTGACCAGATTGTCGGCACTGCTGTCGGGCAGGTGCTCACCTACCTCCACACTCATGGCAAGATCGTACTTTTTTGAGGCTATGTACAGCTGCTCCAGATTGTGCGGGGCAAATTCACTCCTGGCAATCTTGAGCATATTGATGTCTACATACTTGCCATCCACACCCAGGATATCAGTAATGCCAAATTTATTCTTAAAAACACTGAGCCAGTTGCCTATTCCGCACCCAAGGTCAATTACACTCTGCGGGTGGCAGATATCTATAATGAAAGGCAACACGTTTTCAGCCGAAATCTGCGATCCATTTGTGCGTGCTTTATAAAAATTCTGATCGTAATGAACCGGCATAGCTATATCTGGTAATTAAGGAGGTATTTTAACGTGGTCGGTATTAAATTAACAGGCGATAAAATTACATTTTTTTAGCAACCACTACAAAATTTGTGGTGAAGAACTGATCATCTTTATCGAGTTTCTCGAGCAGGCTGTAAAAAATATTGATCAGTAGTTTCATAAAGGCCAGATGCATCAGCCTGAATAATTTTCTGAATATTCCCTTTCTGCGTTGCGTGCTGCTCAAAATAATATTCTGCGTCATTTGCCCCAGCATGGCCCACTTGCCGCCGTTTGCTTTGATCTCAACTATCTCAAAACCGGCCTTCTCAAAAATATACTGCATACCGTATCGGGTGAACCTGAAAAAGTCGTAAGGCATTTCGTGATGCTCCCATACCATAGGAGCAGACAAAATGATCATGCCGCCTTTCTTCAGTATCCGGCTGGCTTCATTGAGCATTTTCTGATGATCGGCCACATGCTCTAACACCTGACTGGAAAAAACAGTCTGAAAAGTTCCATCCTCCAAAGGGATATCAGTTGCCGGGCATATGATATCAACCTTCTTATCAGAAGACTGTACAATATCACAACCAACATATTTTGTAATATTCTTAAAAAGGGTTTCGTATGGCTTATTGCCGCAGCCTATATCCAGTACATTACCAGCGGCATACCGGGATATGGCATTTTCGAGATCGGCAAACAGGTTTTTGTAAATAAGGTAGTTGGGATCATTGATGCCGGCCTTAAAAAACTTAAGGCGCTGAATATTTTCTTCCCGGTTTTCTGCCATTTGGTTGCTAAATTAAGAAAAACAGGCTCCCACAGCAATTTTCAGTAAAATTGGGTGTTTTTGGAAAGTAAACACTGTGAATGTACATTTGTTGGTACTGTGCACTCATACCTGTTGTGCCGTTATCAGCGTAATATGCAACCTGAATCTATATCTTACAAGATAAATAATTTTTTCACCAAGCTGGTGCAGTTAAAATATTATCTCATATTCCGGAAGTTCAAGGAATTTACAATGATACCGGGTGTAACCTACATTGAGAACCTGAAGCTGGCGGAGCATTTTGGAGAAGTGGAGGGCTGTGTGGTGGAATGCGGTACCTGGAGGGGAGGCATGATAGGCGGAGTGGCAAAATTGCTGGGCAACAGAGAATATCACCTGTTTGACAGCTTTGAAGGGCTGCCGGAAGCCAAAGAGGTGGACGGAGCAGCAGCAATAGCCTGGCAAAACGACAAGAACTCACCCGGCTACTTTGATAACTGTAGTGCGGAAATGGCCTATGCCGAAAAGGCGATGAAACTCTCCGGAGCACCTAACTATTCAATCAACAAAGGCTGGTTTTCTGATACCCTGCCGCACTTTGATAAAAGTAAAAAGATAGCCATTCTGCGGCTGGACGGTGACTGGTATGAATCTACAATGGACTGCCTGGCCAACCTTTACGACAATGTAGTGCCGGGCGGGGTGATTATTATGGATGACTACTATGCCTGGGACGGATGCGCACGGGCTGTGCATGATTTTTTGAGCAGACGGAATCTGCCAGACAGGGTTATGCAGTGGAACAATGCAGTTTGTTATATAGTGAAGAAGTAGTTTGCCACGAAACAGAACTCCTAACTTCTTATTACGGGCAATTTGAAAACGGTTTGGGTTAACTTTAATTAACACCGGGCGCGCTTCAGTCACTACACCAACAGATAAAAAACTTATTTTTGTTTGCAATAGCATTAATTCCTTTTTTCAAGTTAGTAGTACACATTAATGGGTATTGTTTTCCGGCAATCTGCTAAGAATGCAATTGTAGTAGCCATGGGTGCGCTGTTGGGCGCACTTGTTATATGGTTGTCTACCGCATATAATACAAAACAGCAGCTGGGTTTTACCCGCAATTTGGTTAACTATGCACTTACTTTATCGCAGTTACTGATTTTGGGCCTGCACAGCACGCTTGTAGTGTTTATTCACAAGTACGCTGACAACGAGCGGAAACGTAAGCTGCTGATTTCGCTGGCGGTATTTATACCTACAGCAGCTGTTGTTGTTTTTACTGTTGCATATGCTGCCTGCAAAACCTGGATCATTAAACACTTCCAGCCAGATGACATACCGTTTATGGAGCGGTATTTTATGTGGCTGCCGGTATTTACTTTGCTTTTTGTGTACATGCTCGTGTTTGAGCAGTACCTGGGTTCTCAATTGAAGGTGGCTGTTTCAGCTTTTATGCGGGAAGTGGTGCTGCGGGTTGCAAACATTATTTTACTGTTGCTATTCGGTTTCGGTTACGTCAATTTTGATGTGCTGGTTATCGGCACTGTGCTTATTTATCTGCTGCCTGTTTCATTATTTCTGATCTTATCCTTTAAGATCAAAGAATTTGGGTTTTCATTTGATGTGTGGAGTTTTTCAAAGCAAGAATTCAAAGAGATTATTCACTTTTCATGGTATCATTTCTTACTGAGTATATCTTTCCTGATGATGAGCTACATGGATGCCCTGACACTGCCATTTTACGATCATAGCGGGTTCAGTTCGCTGGCGGTATATGGGGTGGCAGTGTTCCTGATCTCTTTCATGCAATTGCCATCAAAAGCATTGGTTCCTGCCAGCTTTACGATTCTTGCCAAAGCCTTTAATGATAACGATATGGTAAAGGCGAAGGATATTTTTGTAAGGGCATCTAACAACATACTCATACCCAGTGTAGCTATGGCGCTTATCCTTATCTGTAATCTGAATAATGCGGTTGCGGTAATCAAAAATGGATATGGTGAAATAGCACCGGTTTTTCTTATACTTTTTGTGGGAAGGCTATTAGACGTTGCAACGGGGATGAATGATCAGGTACTTTCGATTGCCAGATACTATAAGTTCAACTTTTACCTTTCTTTTATCCTGATTGTTTTTCTGTATCTGATGATACGCCTGCTGGTGCCGCAATACGGCATATACGGTGCAGCATGGAGTACAACTATCACATTGGTAGTGTTTAATCTTGCCAAGTTTCTGTTTGTCTGGAAAAAACTGGAGATGCAGCCTTTTTCCACCAATACACTTCTTGTATTGGTGGCGGCAGTGCCGGCATTTGCCGCAGGCTATTATTTCCCTCATTTTTTCGATCAGGCACACCATGTTTATGTGCGTAGTTTCGCTGATGCAGCTTTGCGCAGCCTGGCCATAGTTATTGTATATACGGTGATGCTGCTCTGGCTTAAACCGTCCGGCGACCTTCAGGAGTACATTTCCACAATCAGAAAAGACAAACGCCTCTTTTAACCAACCGCCAAACGCATCTTAAACAACACTTAATTAAGTGTTCGTACATGTATTATATTTCTGTTACGAATTGTAAATCTTGATTTGATTAGCGATATTTGCAAACGAGTTGTTATCAGATTATCGAAGAATTTATTCAATAATTGATCACTGTTTTTTTAAAAACTAACCAATCTAGATGCTAAGGATATTATTTTTAATAGTATCTATAATCCCTTCTTTTTTTGTTGCACATGCGCAGTACTTACCTAAGGAAGGTAGTACTCTCAATTACAGGATTATTGGATTTTCAGTTCCTGAATGCAAATATGCCCAATGCAGGATAGAACTGGCAGAAGGTGCTTTCAAGAATATTGATTCGTTCAGGTCAAAAGTGCATCAGCGAGTGTCAATGACTGATGGGCGGGCAGTGATTGAAGTTCCTAAGTTTGGTAAACAATACACGTGGACTGTAGTTAATATTGAAAAAACGGATGGCGCCGGCTATGTATTGCACCATTTTAGCACGCTACCATTTCCTGATTCAGCAACTAGGCTGCACATTCTGAAAACAACTCAAAAATATGCAGATGGCTTTGTTTTTGTGGATGGTAACTGTGCTTTGTACGACATGAACGGAAATGCAGTCTGGTTTCCGAACATGAAAATTGATGGATTAATACCGGAGTCAATCCGCAATCTCAGGAATACGCTGAAACACACTATTACTTTTTTATCCGGCACCTCCGCTTTTGAGATAAACTATAATAGTGAGATAATATGGACTCCGCCAAACGATGGTAAAGTCAGTGGTGATGGTATCTGCTATTATCACCACCAAATGAACCGTTTAGATAACGGACATTATATGATACTTGGCAACGAACCCGCCTTGTGCAAAATGCCTACAGCAAATGAATCCAAGCTACAGGTACTGAAATACGATCAGGCAACCTATGAAAAAGGCAGTGGAGCCTATAAGAAAATTCACTTAGGTACAGTAATTGAGTACGACGAAAAAGGTAATGTAGTTTGGTCCTGGAAATCATCTGACTATTTTTTAAGTTCTGATATAGAGTATTACCGAAATACTGCGGCCTTCGGCAATAATGTTATTGATGTACACGAAAATGCTTTTTATTTTGATGAACAGAATAAAGTTGTTTATGTGAGTTTTAAAAAGCTAAACAGAATTTTAAAGATCAGCTACCCAGATGGTAAGGTTTTAGCGGTTTTCGGTGATCATTTTGACAAGAATGGGCAGAAAATAAACAAGAACAGTTTTTTCTGTGCACAGCATTTCTGTTTTCCTTTACAAAATGGGAACATACTGATTTACAACAACAATTCCTGCCAGCCGGGTGCAGTCCCGCAAATTATTGAGTTTAAAGTAAATCAAAATACAGGAGATAATCTTGAAAAGGTGTGGGAATACAACTGCGGCCATAATGATGGGGTGGTTGGCGACGATTTTGTTTTCTCATGGGAATCCGGAGGCAGCGCCAGGGTATTGCCGGATAATTCTATTTTTGCATGCCTGGGTGGCAACTACGACAAGCTGCTGATTATTGACAAGAAGAAGGGCGTACAATGGAGTGCCCTGCCCGAAACCTTCAGCAAAAAAGAAAATAAGTGGGTGCCTGCAACAGGCTACAGGGCTTTCTTTTTAGGCGGCCGCAAAGAACTGGAAAATCTCATCTGGAACGAAGGCAAATAATATTTCCGGCACCGTGTAAAGCAACACTTTTACTCTTTTATAACCTTCCTGGCTACAGGGTAAGTATTAGTTGTTTTGGCCCATACAAAATAAACTCCCGCCGGCAGGGCAGCCATGTTAATCTGTAGCTTGTTGGTACTACAGCTCCGCGACTCAATAACACTGCCTACAACGTTCGTTATCTGCAGCATCTCAATCGTTTCGTCGGAGGAGATGGTAAGGAAATCTCTTACCGGATTGGGAGCAGCAGTAAACGAACTGTTTGTATGAATATCCGGAACACTCAGCCTGCGGCAATCATTTACAGAAGCTATGATTGTAATTGTGTCGGGTGCAGCACTGCAGTCAGTGACTTTTATTTTGAAAGTATCATTACCAATATACAGTGGAAACGGCGTATACAGTAAACCGGCAGGTGTTATTGCAGCCCCTGTTGATGCAGCACTGTATGTGCCGGTAACAACACCGTGCAGGGCAGGTTCGGCAACACTCCAGGATTCAGTGAGGCCTGCATAATTGCTGGCTGCAGGCAGTGCAGCATCAATAACGTTACCTGAATCTGCACAGGCGTTTAAATTGTATAACGGCCCAAGGGTGAAACGGGGTGCTGTATTGGCAATTACCTTACGGATGCGGTTGTTTGCATTATCACTGATGTATAAGTTGAGCATACTGTCGACAGCAATACCGGCGGGGCTGCTGATCTGTGCTGCTCTGGCTGCGCATCCGTCGCCGCTGTACCCTGCGGTGCCGGTACCTGCAACAGAACTGATGATACCTGCAGTGTTCACCTTACGGATGGTGTTATTGTTTGCTTCTGAAATGTATACATTACCCAGCCTGTCAGTTATCACATAGCCAGGTAGTGATAATGTCGCTGCCGTTGCCTGTCCGCCATCACCGCTGTAGGCCGGAGTGCCCGTGCCGGCAAAGGTTGAAATTGTACCTGTGGCAGTTATTTTGCGGATGCGGTGATTCTGCCTGTCGGCTACATAAACGTTACCTGCGGCATCTGTCGCTATCCCCATTTCGTTACTGAATTCGGCAGCGGTGGCAGGCCCGCCGTCTCCGGCAAATCCATTTGTACCATTGCCTGCAATTGTAGTAATGTAACCCGCGGAATTTATTTTACGGATACGGCCTGCACCATTTCCGGTGAAGAACAGATTGTCGGCCGCATCGGTAGCCATACAGTACATGTTGCTTATTTTGGCAAGGGTGGCTGGCCCGCCATCGCCACTGAAGCCCACAACCCCTGTACCTGCAATTGTTGAGATCATGCCTGCCGGATCTATTTTGCGGATACGGTTATTTGAACCGTCTGCCACGTAAATATTCCCGGCAAAGTCTATGGCGATACCAAAAGGATAGTTAAGCATTGCCGATGTAGCGGCAATGCCGTCGCCGTTATAGCCATTGGCACCTGTGCCGGCTATAGTTGTAATCACACCTGACGCATCTATTTTCCTGACAACATGATTGCCGTAGTCTACAAAATACGTATTGCCTGAACGATCAACGGCTATGCCATATGGATTGTGTATTGTGGCGGCAGTTGCAGGCCCTGCATCACCTGAGTATCCGGACATGCCGGTACCTGCAATTGTAGTTATGATCTGGCCTTTCAGCACTGAGGGTATAAGCAGAATGAGTATGTAGAGCGCTCTTTTCATTGTAATTGCGATGTGTTGTCCAAAGGTAATAAATATACAAGGGCAAGATGTAACTGTGTGCTTTTCAATTTAGCATGCAGTGGGCCCGGGGGGCGAAAAATCAAACAAAATTACCAAAAGGATGGGCCAAATAAAAACGGGATAACTGATTGACTAGTTATCCCGCCGGGTATCTTTACAACAAAACCTATTTAACTATAGTGCCTTACCTTGGTCATGTATATAGCCAGTGCAATTGATGCTGCCACTACCAAGGCTACACCCAGCCACAGAAACCCAATAACTTTTTTATAGCTGCTATTGGCATCTTTCAGGCTGTGTAGTTCAATGATGTTGTCAACAATGTTCTCAATACGATGAAAGGCTGTTTCGCCTTTTACAACGTAATCATAAGCGCCATGCTTCATACTGTCAGTAGCTACGCTGATCTGGTCCTGGCCAGAAAGCATAATCACTTCAGTATGGGGGCTGATTTCTTTGATTTTTTTCAACACTTCAACGCCATTTTGCGCATCAGGCAAATGAGAATTGAGATGAAAATCCAGCACAACGATAGCGGGATTGAGGTGCATGTCT
The DNA here is from genome assembly GCA_900299255.1 of Sphingobacteriales bacterium. GTDB lineage: Bacteria > Bacteroidota > Bacteroidia > Chitinophagales > Chitinophagaceae > Nemorincola. The sequence continues at coordinate 27,107 of OMJB01000021.1, read as the reverse complement.
TTCAATGCATCTTCTCCACTCTCGTATGTTTTGAGCTTGTATTCAAATAATGATGAAATGTGGTCTTTGAGCATCTCATTCTGGATAGGCTCATCATCTACCAGAAAAATGTATTGTTCGCTGTGTTCTATAGCCATAAAAAATTATTCAATGGACTGAAAAGTAGTAAAAATATTCCGGATAAAGTAAAATATCCGGTATAAAATCTGCTGATTTTCCCCGTTACTGGGCTCTTAATTCCTCAAAAGCCTTGCTGCATACCCTTTTCAGGTTGTTTATAAGATCCGGTAATGTATCAAAGTGGGCACTTTCGCCGGATGCCTGCTCTATCAGAAATATGTTGCTCACCTCTTCTTTTACACCCATATATGATAATTGTGGCTTGAGTGAATGGGCAGCAATTTTGATGGTTTGATAATCTTTTAACGGCAGAGACCGGTCAATATTATCCAACAATTTTGGAGCGTTCTCTAAAAACATACCGATGTACTTTTGTTGTTTCTCCACGTTGCCGTTTGTAAACTGCTGCAAAAACTGCCGGTCGGTGACTTTAGCCGGTAGAGGTGGGAATTCTCTTTCTTTTTTCATTTCTTTTACTTCAGGTTTATTGTCTGCCGGCTGGGCATTACCCATCACGGCATCCATTTTCAATAATAGTTCATCGGTGTTGAATGGTTTGGACACATAAGCATTCATGCCCAGGTCGAAATAGCCCTGCACGTCTTCCTGCATCACATTTGCAGTCATTGCAATGATCTTTACACTTCTTGCAGGCTCAGGCAGTTCAGACCGAATTATTTTAGTGGCAGTGAGCCCATCCATAACCGGCATTTGTATGTCCATAAGCACGATATCGAATACTTCGCGTTTAAGCATATCAACAGCTTCCTGTCCGTTCACTGCAGCCTGGAACCGGATGTCGGGCAGCAGCTCTCTCAGCGTGTCTTCAGCAACCATCCGGTTGAATTCATTATCTTCAACCAGCAGTAACTTCAACTCATTGAGCCTGCCATTAGCCTTATTGTCTAGAGCCGCAGGTTTTTTAGCAGCTTCCTGGTTTTCCGCTTCTTCGAGTATAATAACTGCTGAAAAAACAGTGCCCTTGTGCAGTTCGCTCTGTACTGATATTTCTCCGCCCATCAGCCCTACCAGTTGTTTGGAGATAGTGAGGCCAAGGCCTGTTCCGCCAAATTTCCGTGTCACATCTGCACCAGCCTGTGTAAAACTGTCGAATATTGTATCAACATATTCTGCAGCAATACCAATGCCGGTATCTATCACATCAAACTTGACTCTGAGTTTGCGTTCTTCTTTTTTGACAAGGGAAACCTTTACTTCAACGTATCCTTTTTCAGTGAACTTGACAGCGTTCCCTGCCAGGTTTATCAATACTTGATTGAGGCGGGTAGGGTCGCCGGTTACTCTTACAGGCAGGTTAGCATCTATATTAATACGGAGTTCAATACCTTTTTCTTCCACCTTAAGCAGCAGCATATCTCTTACGCTCTGCACAATTTCCCGCAGGTCGAAATCAGTATTCTCTATAATAATCTTGCCAGCTTCAATTTTAGAGAGATCCAGAATATCGTTGATGATGACCAGCAGGTTATTGGACGAAAGCTGAATGGCATTTAGGTACCTCAGCTGATCGGGCCGCGGATCTTTGGACAGCAACAGCCGGGTCATACCTACAATTGCATTCATGGGAGTTCGTATTTCATGGCTCATATTGGCCATGAACTGGTGCTTGAGGTATGCAGTACGCTCCGCTACTTCCTTTTCTTTCTGGGCCAGTTCAATCTGTTGCCTCACCTGCAGATTGCGCAGTTCGTTAATGATCTTCTGCTGGAAAATCTCTTCCTTGTGCTGTTCAAATGATTTCAGATGAAAGAAAGCTTTTGGGATGTCGCCCATCTTGTCGTACAGGGCTGAGAGTGCCTCGTGGATACTCATAACGTCATGCCTGCGGTTGTAGTCGCCTGCAAGGGCATAAGCAGCATTCATGTACTCAAGGGCTTGCCTGTAGCTGCCTTCATCCATATACAGCCGCCCCAGGTAAAAATTACAGATAATCTGTACTTCCGCATTGCCCTGGTCTGATGCCTGGCTCAGTGCACTGGAGAGGCATTTATGAGCATCTGCGAACTTGTGCATTTTGTAATAAACTTTGCCCAGGCCGCTTTCTGCCATTACATGCGCGGCAGTTGCTGGTTCCGATCTTTTCAGGTTTTCTTCAAAGTAATGCAAGGCTTCTGCATACTGCTCCTTCTTGAAGTATATGTTGCCCAAAGTGTTGTAGATATTCAGCAGGCTATTGACATTGTCAACGCGCTCAAAAATGGGCAGGCATTTGAGCGCATATTCGAGGGCACTGTCGAAATCGTTAAGGTCATACAGCAGGTTTGATATACTGGAAAGTATCACAGACTGGTAGTATTCATCACCTGATGCTTCATTTATTGCCAGTGCTTTCTCGTAGTGAGACTGCACATTAGACAGGTCGCCGAGATCGCGGTATATATTGCCCAGGTAATACAAAACTGTGGCTTCTATGTTGCGCTCGTTGATTTTTTTGGATATCGCAAGTGCCTCCTTCAGTACTTCTATACCTGCGTCATATTCGCCTTTGAGCCTGTAACAGAAGCCTTTGAGGCAAAGCCCTCTGCCTAAACCTATGTGATAGCCAATTGACCGGGCCCTCTGTATGATATCATCAGCAATTTTTCCTGCTTCATCAACATCAAAATTCTTGATCTCTTCACCTATATTCAGCTGGACATTAATTCTGCCTTTTTCGTCTGTTTGTTCTGCCAGCTGAGCCAGCAGCTCTTTGTACCGGGGTGTATCAATCATCATAAATTCTTTAGCGGGTTATAAAATTATAAAAACAACAACGAACAAAAAACAAACATTTGGCCTATTTTGCTGAGAGATTGAGTTTTAAGCCCCCATTTACCACAAAACCATCGAGCGGTGCATAAATATCCCTGAAAACCGGTGAGGTAATACTGCCGGTGTAGATACTGCCAAACCGCGACTGCCTGTTATCCAGAAAATTCTCAAAATTTACAAACAGGGAGAATCTTTTCCATATTTTTTCGGCCATGAAACCACATAACCAATAGTCACGGTCCGTGGTGCCGTCGCTCAGTTTCTGGCTGCTATAGTAATAACCTTCCAGGCCAAGTTTCCATTTGCCTTCTATTTCAAACATCAGAACAGAATTAGTATGATGTGCAGGGGTCAGCGTAGTTTCCTGAATGGAAGCAGCGGTATGAACATGGGTATGTGTATAGGTATATCCCAAAAACAGCTTAAAGTGCCCCAGTCCAATCTTTATGTTTGTTTCGGATCCCTGTGCATCAATATGACCATCTATATTCTTAAAACGATACTGACCGGGAGCCGGCGATCCAAGCATCAAAGGGTTATCCAGATAGGTGTAGAAAAACAATTGATTGACCGAAAAAGTGATCTTGTTATCAAAGAGCAGTGTTCTATAGTTTACATCCCAGTTGCCCCCATAGCTTTTTTCGAGTTTGTTTGAATCCGGTGTAACGGCTGCCACATTCCTGTATTGAATGCGTTCGCTTTCTTCCGAAAAAACAGAGGGTGTTTTGTAGCCGATTCCACCGATGAGTCTGGAAGATAGTTTGTCCGTTGCTTTGTACAGCAAAGACAGCCTTGGCAATATTGCAGCTCCGTATTCCAAAACATAATCTCCGCGCAATCCGCTTTCCAGCGAGAACAATTTACTGATGTCCCATGTGTTTTGGGCAAAGACGCCAATGGTTGTTTGCCTGTAACTTCGGTCGTTGCCGGGGCTGGTTTTATTTTCTTTAAACTGATCAGTAAACAGGTTTGCACCCAGGATGTACTCGCTACCGTTGTTTTCCTTTGTGAAATTAGCCTCTGTGAATATCGCCATTTGTGTGCCATCAAACGTGTATCCGGGTGTTTGAATGACTCTGTCAAAATGATCTACGCTGTTCTTAACTGAAAACCGGCTTTTTTCATTTAACCGGACTTTTATTTCTGCCTGGCTGCTGATCCGTTGAGAAATATTTTTTTCGAAATAAGCATGGGTGCTGTCTCCGAGGCCTTTTATATACTGCATATCTCCGCCTGTTCGGTTCTCGCTGGAAGCATTGACGCCCAGTATTACATCTATATGATCATTGAGGTAATAGAACAGCCTTGGATTAACGGTATAACGTTCGAATTCGGGAATGGCAGACAAGCCGATACCGGCAGGGTCATAAGCTGCACTGCTGTTTCTGGCAACATAGGCCGTAAGGCCGGTTTTTCCGAACCGCTGGCCAAAAAATCCATTCAGGTCGAGCCCGCCGGCAGATGTGGTATTTATAAGAAAGCGCAGTTCCCTTTCTTTTGCAGGCTTTTTTGAAATCAGATTGACAAGTCCGGCAATGGCGCCACCGCCGTACAGAGTTGAGGAGGACCCTTTCAAAATTTCTACCTGTTTCAGGTCCAGTGGCGGTGTTTGCAACAGGCCGAGGCCGGAAGAGAAGCCGGAGTATAGCGGGAAGCCGTCTTTGAGTATCTGTGTATACCGGCCGTCCATGCCCTGTATGCGGATGGAGGCGTTGCCGGTTGTGGCCGAGGTTTGCAGCACCTGAATGCCCGTACTCTCGCCGAGCATCATTCTGATGTCTCCCGGTTTCATATTGGCTTTTTCTTCCACCTCTTCGCCGCCTATGGTTTCTATGCGGGTGGGGATATCCTGAATGGTACGTGAGCTGCGTGTGGTGCTTACATGCACTTCTTCCATTTCATCGGCCTCCATAAACACAGTGGGTGTATCTGTTATTGACGCAGAAGCTGCAAAACTGTCCTGAACCTGGCTATAGCCCAATGCCGAAAAACGAATCAGCAATTTTGATTGTGTTAATCCAGTTAGTACGGCCACCCCGTTTTCATCGGCGGCATTGCCGATTCCGGTACCGGGCACGCTGGCTGTAGCACCCGGAATTCCCTGTAGTGTGGATTTATCTTTGATTTTTGCAACAAAGGTATATTGCGCATGAGCGCATGGCATGGCCAGAACGGCCACTGCCAAAAAAATTATGACTCTCATTATTATTGATTGAATGAAGTTGTTTGAAGGAAAAAAACCGGAAAAATTTCGACATTTGAATCACGAGATCCGTGGAGGATGCCAGTACAATGAAGTATAATCCTGTAGGTAATTCAGGTTGCTTGGGCCGAATTGTTTGTCAATGTAATCAGGAACTATTTCGTTGATTGAAAACCGCTCCTGTATTATAAAACCGGCACAGCAATGACAATTGAAAAACGGTGAGCAGTTGTTGCAGCCTTTTTCTTTATCCGGCATATTTTCTTTCCTCGTGTTTTCTGTAGTATTCACTGTGCCGCTTTCACAATTGTCAAACGCACAGCAGGGCACTGCAGTGAGGAGCAGCAGGTATATAGAGAATAAGAAGGTGAAAAGTTTCACAGAACGAATGTAATATAAAATCCAAAACTCAGCTCTTACCAATCGCTTTTCTAACCAGTGGAGCCACCTCTGCCGCAAACAATCTGATAGACGAAAGTATTTTATCGTGGGGAATGTCTCCTGCTATTATCTGAGCCAGGAAACGGGTGTTGCCAAAAATCCGGTGTTCGCTGATGATTTTTTCAGCCACCTCTTCAGGGTTGCCTACCATAAGAGATCCGTTAGGCATTCTCATGTATTCAAACTGTTCCCTGGTAATGGGTGCCCAGCCTCTTTCTTTTCCTATCCGGTTCATCATTTTACTGTATACCGGCCAGAATTTATCTGCGGCCTGCTGTGAGTTTTCGGCTACATACATATGCTGGTTAACAGCAAATTGCAGTTTTGCCGCATCATGCCCGGCTTTTGCAGCCGACTCGCGGTATAGTTTTATCAGCGGCAGGAACTGCACGGGCTGCCCGCCAAGAATAGCAATAGTGAGCGGTAGGTTTAGCTTGCCTGCCCTGACTACCGATGCCGGGGTGCCACCCACGGCTATCCATATAGGCAATTGCTCCTGAAAAGGACTGGGGTACACACCCAGATTTTTGATTGGGGCACGGTGCGTGCCACTCCATGAAACCAACTCAGATTCGTTGATTTTCATCAACAAGCCCAGCTTTTCTGTAAACAGTTTGTCATAGTCATCGAGTTCGTAACCAAACAGCGGGAATGACTCTATAAACGAGCCTCTGCCAGCCATGATCTCTGCCCTGCCGCCTGACAATAGATCGAGCGAGGCAAAATTCTGAAATACCCGCACAGGGTCGGCAGATGAGAGAACAGTTACAGCTGATGAAAGCCTGATACGCTTTGTAACAGCGGCAATACCCGCCAGTACTACTTCAGGTGCAGATATCACAAAGTCGGGGCGGTGATGTTCGCCAAGTGCAAAGACATCCAGCCCGAGCTCATCGGCCATCTCTGCTTCCTGCATCAGCTGCCCGATCCGGCGGTGCGAGTTGACCGCATTGCCTGATAAATGTTCTATAGGAATCTCTCCGAAAGTGCTTAAACCTAATTCCATACATTCTGATTCAATTGTTCACTTCAAATTTTTACGCTGCAAAAAACTCTTTAAATGCCGCATCCACCTGTATGGCAGCCTTGATTCCTTTCGGGAAGATACCGTATACGGACGAACCGCTGCCGCTCATAGAAGCGTAAACAGCACCCTGACCGCACAACTGTTTTTTGATTTCGGACAGCACCGGGTGTTTTTCAAAAACCGGTTGTTCAAAGTCATTGCTCACTTTATCTTTCCATTGTTCAACCGGTATGGTTGGTAGCAGATTCAGATCAATGGGCGCCGCCTTCGGGCGTATGGTAGAAAAAGCCTGCGCGGTAGATAGGTGCACTTCAGGGCAGATTAACTGCAGGCTGTACGCTGAGAGGTCGAGCGAAACCTCACTCAGTTTTTCGCCTCTGCCACTTGCAAACTGCGGTGTATTATAAATAAAGAACGGGCAATCACTGCCTAGTTGCAGCGCATAGTGCGCCAGTTGTTCCCTGGATAGCCCGAGTTTGAAATAGTTACTCAGCAACTGCAACATAAATGCACCATCGGCCGAGCCACCACCCAGGCCCGCTCCCATAGGTATTACTTTGTGCAGGTACATATCAATGGGCGTTATTTTATCCGGGTAAACTGGCCTGAGCAGTTGCAGCGCCTTCCACACCAGATTGTCATTGAGGTTGCCCGAAACACTGAGCCCGCTGATATGCATATCGTCTTTTTCAGCCGGCACAATTTCCAGAACATCCCGCACCTGCACAGGATAAAAAACTGTTTCAATATCATGGTAACCATCTTCCCTTTTGCGGGTGATGTATAAACCTATATTGATCTTACAATTTGGGAAACAAAGCATATAAAAGGTGAAATTATGCGTATTTTTGAAAATCAGGTTATAATTATGGCCTATTAAGGCTTGTTTACTACTGATTTAACATTGCATGAAAGAGGTTATCCGGCTCAATGACATTAAGAAAAGCTATTTTCTGGGAAGGCAGGAACTGCCTGTGCTGAAAGGTATCAACCTGGTCATTAATCAGAACGAATATGTGGCGCTTATGGGGCCTTCGGGATCCGGTAAATCTACACTGATGAACATACTGGGCTGCCTGGATACGCCCAGCGGAGGCAAGTACATTCTTAATGATAAGGATGTGAGCAATATGGAAGACGACCAGCTGGCTGATGTGCGGAACATAGAAATAGGATTTGTGTTTCAGCAGTTTAACCTGCTGCCAAGGCTCACAGCATGGGAGAATGTGGCACTGCCGCTCATATATGCAGGCGCAGGCAAGAAGGAGCGTGAAGAGCGTGCTCGGGCTATGCTGAACAAAGTGGGGCTGGCAGAACGTGCACACCACAAGCCCAATGAGTTATCGGGTGGGCAGAGCCAGAGGGTGGCAATTGCCAGGGCACTGATTAACAACCCATCTCTGCTGCTGGCCGATGAGCCTACCGGCAACCTGGATAGTAAAACATCTGTAGAGATCATGGACCTGTTCAGTAAAATACATGAGCAGGGCAATACCGTAGTGCTGGTAACACACGAGGAGGATATAGCCAGATACACCCACAGGGTGATACGTATAAAAGATGGCCTGGTAGAAACTGATGCCAAACAGCTGCCTGTTTTGACGGCTGCTAAGTAAAATTTGAATGCCGCACTTTATACATAGGAGGTTCATTACAACAATATGTTCAAGATATACACAAAGACAGGAGATAAAGGTGCTACCAGCCTGATTGGTGGCACGCGTGTACCAAAGCACCACATACGCATAGAAAGCTACGGCACTGTGGATGAGCTGAATTCTTACCTGGGCATGGTGAGCGATATGTGCGGCAATGCCGGCATAACGGAATCTTTGCGTGAAGTGCAGGACAGGCTGTTTACGATAGGGTCTGTACTGGCAACTGATCCGGGCAAGGATGTGAAGATAAAACTGCCGGACCTGCATGATACGGACGTGGTGTGGCTGGAGCAGCAAATAGATAAGATGAATGAAGTGCTGCCAGAGATGCGCTCGTTCATATTGCCGGGTGGCAATGCCGCATCATCGGCCTGCCATGTGGCCAGGTGTGTGTGCCGCAGGGCAGAGCGTATATGTGCAGGCATGAACGATCAGGGTGAAGAAGTGCCGCCGCTGGTGATCATTTATCTGAACAGGCTATCAGATTATTTGTTCGTGTTGGCCAGGTATATCGGGCATATAAATAATGCGGCAGAGGTGCCTTGGCGAGCCAGGATATAAAATAAAAAAACCGCCCCGGATGGGCGGTTTTTTATTTTGCAGTATCGTAATTACCACCACCTGCGGGTGTTGGTATTGATTTTGTAAGCCAGCGTAAATGTAATTGTTGAGTACGCATCTTTGGTGCTTGGATTGCCTCTCATGTTTCCGGCAGTATTCTTTGGGCCCAGCCCCAGATAGTAGCCTTTGTCAGCAACCTGTTGAGCAATTACGGCGTCTGATGCAGACATATGTTTCTGGTATTCTGAAGGGTCAACATACTTACCGCTGACACCATCCAGGTAATCAGTAAATGTATAACGGTACATATATTCGATGCCAAAATTGATATGTGGGCTTAAATCCCATTTATATCCGAACGCAATTGGAATGGCAGGCTGCCACAAACTGTACTGTTTTGGATACCCGTCGCCCCAGCCCTGGCCCTCCAGATGCAGGTCGTGAATAGGCACCCATGCACTTGAATTGCCGACTGTACTGTATGGGTTGAAGTGAAAATACGTAAATCCAAGTGCCAGGAATGGTTGTCCTTTTTTGGAGGCATTATGCGACTCTGGATTGAACCGCATAAAATTCAGTTCGAAAAGCACGGTACCCTCAAAAATGTAGTCTTTCACATTCTGCGCACGGATATAACGCTGATAGGCATCATCGCCTACCAGAGTTGCGGAAGTAGCATTGGATGTATTCCACTTGTCAGTTGCATAGAGCGTACCATAAGATGCCTGAAGCCTTACTGCCAGGCACGGATGAATGGAATAGCGACCAAATAGCCCGCCGATTACCGCAACTTTATCAAAATACTTATTGTTGGTGTAATGTGTAACCATAGATTTGGTACCTATGTCACCCCAAAGGTCAGCAAGGCCCACATGCATGCCAATAGACCACCCATCCTGATTCACATATTCCCTGAATGCATCCTGCGCGTTGGAGGTGCCAGAAAAAGCCATACAGAACAATAAGAATAACAAGCTAAGGATATACCTGAGTCGCATGTATAGAAAAATTTAAGGTTAAAGGTAAAATTATTTTCCTTTAAAAACAGGTTTTCTTTTTTCAAGGAACGCATTAGTTCCTTCTTTCATGTCTTCTGTTATAAAACAGTCGCCAAAACGCTCGATTTCTTTTTCAAAGCCTTCCGGATCGCATTTTGCAGCATCATTAACACAGGCTATCACATTTGCAACCGCCAGTGGCGCCTTTGTCTGGATCTTTGCCAGAATTTCCTTTGCCTTATGGAGCAGTTCTTCCTGTGTAGTTACATAGTTTACGAGGCCGAGTGATTTGGCTTCCTCAGCTCCTATCATATCGGCGGTCATCATCATCTCCATGGCCTTTCCTTTACCAATAAGCTGTGTGAGCCGTTGTGTGCCACCGTAGCCCGGTATCAGGCCAAGATTTACTTCAGGCTGGCCAAATTTAGCGTTGGCAGAAGCGATTCTGAAATGGCAGGACATTGCCAGCTCACACCCACCGCCCAGTGAGAATCCGTTTACTGCGGCAATAATGGGCTTCGGAGCGTTTTCAATCCTGTCGAACAGGTGTTCCTGGCCTTTGCGGGCAAGCATTGACCCCTCGCTTTTACCAAGTGAAACAAATTCACTGATATCAGCACCGGCAACGAACGCTTTTTCACCTGCGCCAGTTATGATTACAGTTTTGATATTGGGATTATTGTATACTTCGCCTATCGCATCGCCCAGTTCCTGAATAACGTCCTTATTAAGAGCGTTCATTTTTTCGGGGCGATTAATGGTAATTACATAAATGCCGTTTTCTAAAGAAGTAAGTAATGTACTGTACATTGTTTGAGTTGATACTGCGTCCATTTTTTGATCAGATAAATATATTAAAAAAGATGTTTTCTGTTTTCATTTACCCAGCCTGAGATGTATGCTGCTATTTCGGATGTAGGAGCGCTGGGGGCAAATAACTTCCCTACTCCGGTTTGCTGTAGCTGCTGCATATCTTCATCAGGAATAATACCGCCGCCGGTGAGCAGTACATCATTAAGGCCCTTTTCTTTCATTAACTGCATGACTTTAGGGAAAACAGTCATGTGGGCCCCGCTCAGAATGCTGATACCAATAGCATCCACATCTTCCTGAAGGGCGGTATTCACAACCATTTCGGGTGTTTGGCGGAGGCCGGTGTATATAACCTCCATACCTGCATCGCGGAGCGAAGCAGCAACAACTTTCGCACCCCTGTCGTGGCCATCAAGGCCCACTTTAGCCACCAGTACCCGTATGGGCCGGCTCGGTTTGTTATCCATAATCAGATTGGACGGCAAAAGTAGTAAAAAAACAACTATTCTTCATGAGTTAATAGCCCGGTTTCAAACGGTTTGGCTTGAATTCATACAATAAATAATGCCACTGGCGGGTTACCTTAATCGGTTTTTGGTATTAATGAGCATAACCAACAAAAAACAGTATAATATGAAATTAGTTAAACTGAGCATAGTTGCCATTACATTAGGACTTTTCGTTACTTCTTGTGGAAGCGGTAATGCTGAAGCACCAAAAACAGATTCTGCATCGGCAACAACAGCTGCACAGGTGGCTGCTCCTGCAAAACCAGATACTTTGAATGCAGCACCTGCAAAGCCAGCTGATACAACAAAGCCAGCTACGCCAGCTCAATAATTATATCTGATATCTATTATTTAAACCACCTGATTTTCAGGTGGTTTTTTCATTTGATACGGCTATATGAAATTAGCTAATAAAAAATGTGAAAAATTTTTTCGAAAAAGGGGTTACCTTTTTTTAATGCGGGTATAAACCTGCATAACCAACCAAAAACAAAAGATTATGAAATTTGTAAAAGTAAGCGTATTCGCATTGACATTGGCTCTTTTTGCAACTTCTTGCGGTAGCGGAAGCGGCGAAGCTGCTAAAACTGATTCAGCTGCAGCTACAGTAGCTCCAGCACCAGCTCCAGCACCAGCTCCAGCTGCTGCACCAGCTGCTGATACTACTAAGAAAGCTGATACTACTAAGCACTAATTAACTTAGTTTATCTAAAGAAAAACATCCGCCTTGGCGGATGTTTTTCTTTTTGGCTTAATGATTGACTTGTTTTCTCACTGTTTGGCCTGTTATCGGGTCTACCAGGTCAATAAATTTAGGGTCGCCATTATATTGCTCATACAACCCTGTAGTTTTCGTAATTCTGAAATGACATGGCCAGAGATTGCGGATGACATCGTCTGTGGGTTCCATTGCCATTAATTCATCCAGGCTGACAATGTCTCCTTCTTTGAGCGATAGGAAGAATAGTTTTATTTCGTCGTCGAATTTTACACCATTTCTGTTGCTGCATGTTTTACTAAATATCTCAGTACCATTTCTTGTTACGGTAAGTACAAATCTGGTAAGTTTCCATTTTGAATCGATATCCAGGCCTATAATTAATGACTGCGCAATAGAAACCAACGGAGTTGTGGGAGTAATGGTGTTTGTATCTATGCGGACGGCAATAAGCGGTATACCTTTCACATTGTACACCTGGCTTCCAACCATTTTTTGCCCTTTACCGGTTTTCAAATAGACTTCCACCCGTGCTTCACCTTCGGATGTGGGCGTAATTACGTAGGCACCAGGTGCCGTGCCTGCCACAATTTTTCCGTTATTGGTTTGAGCTGTCACATCTTCAGATTTATAGCCTCCAACTGCTATCGTAAGGGGATTAGGCTGGCCCAGGTACAACAAATTAGTCTGGTTGTTTTGTATGGCCACCTGGCCAAAAGCAACTGAATATATCGCACAAAAGAAAATCAGCAGAAAATATGATTTCATATAAGCGAGTGTTAACCGTAAATAGTAAAGTTAACTCATCCGGAACGAAAAGCTAAGTAGCATACTAATTTTCATTCAACATCAATTGCCTTTTCTATTGCTTTACTTGGAATCATCCACATGACCGCCACTATTGCAAATAACAACGCTGAAACCAATGGATGAACAAATAATGCAACAGGCACAGACAAGCTGTAAAGAGTTAATGAAGCATACCCTTTGAAGTTGTCTTTTTCCAACGCAATGGTCAGATTGGTTTTAACAGCGTGGGTTTTAGCAATGCACCGGCTGAGAATTGTGTACGAAATACCACATAAGACCAACAACACACCATAGACTGCCACAGTCAGTTTGTCAAAATTGGTGCGGCCCATCCAACCGGTGCAGAATGGTACCAGAGATAACCAGAACAGAAGGTGCATATTTGCCCACATAATGGAGGCGTTTATTTTTCTGGCAGTGTGCATCAAATGGTGGTGATTATTCCAGTAGATACCTATGAAAACAAAGCTGAGAACATAACTGATAAAAACGGGTACTAATGGCCTAATTATAGACATTACGGTACCCTCTGGAATTTTCAGTTCCAGTACCATAATAGTGATGATGATTGCAAATACCCCATCACTAAAAGCTTCCAGCCTTGACTTGTTCATAGTTGCCCAGTTAGATTAATCAAACATAATCAAATTCGGAAAAATATTACACGTATAATGCCCCCCTGGCAGCATTAAATTTACTGAAATCATAAAACGGCAGAAAAAAAAATTGTACCTTACCTGTATCAATGCCAGCGGGTATGAAAAAATTCCTGTACAAATTATTTTTTGGAAAACCTGAGTACAATAAGCCGCTAAAAGAATCGGCATATGTTGCCAACCGCAGGAATCTTGTGAAGATATGGAACAACGAAAAACACCACGACATAGGTTTTGAAAAAGTACTGAGGCTGTTTCTGGTAGGCACACAATTTCTTTTCCCTGGTATACATGTCAGGCAACTATTTGGCAGGTTTGGGATAATCAGGAGAAATGTAGCTGTGGAGTTCTTTGTTCTGTTTAAAACCCTGTTGCCGTTAACTTTCATACTCACCGGATTGTATGTTTATAAGGCTGCCGTCATAATATCATTGTATTTGCTTATTGAGACAATACTGTACGTTGCCTCGCTGATATTTGTAGCTGATATGTTTGTAAAACCACGCTCATACAGGCGGAATGTACTGATGCTCTTTCTCAATTATCTGGAGATATCTTTTTGTTTTGCAGTTATATATGCCGGGTTGGGCCTGCTGGGCAATCAGGTGCATTCTAATATTGACTATATTTACTTTAGCGTTGTTACTTCTACTACAATAGGATTTGGCGACATACATCCAATCAATGATCTTGGAAAAATTTTTGTTTGTACACAGGCCATAATGGTGGTAGCATTTATTGTGCTGTTTCTTAATTTCTTTGGTTCCAAGGTAGAAACGCTGGATAACCAGGAAGACTGAAAAATGCCAGTTCAATTGATCCACTTATTTCAATGCTGGTTAGTTCTAAAAAATGGAAATTTTACATGAACACTTGTATTGATCTTTTCAGCCGCAACGTTATGTTTTAAAATTATTTAATGCATACTATTTGCTTACATTGTTTTTAGTAATGGCGAATAATGTAATTCATGTTTTTTCTTAGCCGTTATTAGCATACTTAAATAATAATGTTTATTTTGCGATGCTGTGTGAAAATTAATCACAGTATTTATTACTTTTACTCCCGGAGAATTGATATTTTATGAATAGAACTATGCTTAAAAACATTTTACTTGTTTGCCTGATGGCGTTGCCCGCGGGTGTATTTGCGCAGCAGGAACAGAAGATACCCGATAATGTTAATCCAATCAACAGGTATGAACTGCTTGACAAAACCTGGTATTTTTTAGCTATGAAATGCCCAGACAAGGTTGGCGCTGAAACGCACCATATACATTACTTTGCTACCCTCAAACTAACAGTTAGCAATAATAACAATATCAATTATGGTACTTATGTGAAGTTTAACCGCGACATGAGTGACAATCCGAAAGAAACCGGAACGTATACTTTGACCAACGACGAAAATGGCAATGTGATTCTCACGTTGAAAAAGCGCAAGTCTACTTCAACTGCTACGTATATGGTACCGTTTGTTGAAGCCAACCATCTTACTCTGATCAGGACTGATGAAATGGAAAAATGCAATATTTCATATGCTATTGCACCATAGTTGCTGCTAAAATTTTTTGAAGGAAGCCCTGCAACTGTGGGGCTTTTTTTATGTTTCGGCCCGATGAAATGTCAGCAATCGTTATCCTCACACGGTATTAATGCTGATTCGAGTTCTATTGTAGCGTGGTGTATTTTATGATGCAGCAACTCATGTTTGATATGCTGCACCCTTTTCATTTTCTCGTCGAAAGTCATTTGATCGTTGAGTACGAGATGCGCAGTAAGGGCATTTTCGGTAGTGCTCATAGACCAGATGTGCATATGGTGTACGTTTTCTACCCCGTCAATATTCAGAATTAAGCTCTCTATAAAGGATGCATCAATATGCGCAGGAACGGCATCCATCGACATACGAAAACTGGCTGTTAGCAAAGACCAGGTGCCAAACAGAATCACAATCAGAACCACGATACTCACCACCCCATCCAGCCAGTACCAGTCGGTAAACTTAATGACCAGGCCGGCTACTACTACCCCCAGCGACACAAGCGCATCAGTAAGCAGGTGCAGATAGGCACCCTTTGTATTCAGGTCGTGATCTTTGTTTCTGAAAAACAGAAATGCCGACGCCAGATTGATGACAATACCAATGCCTGCTACTAAAGCAACTACTCCGCCCTCAATAACCTCGGGGTGAAAAAACCGGTGGACGGACTCATACCCCAATATGCCTATTGTAATCAGGAGTACGACTGCATTGGTAAGTGCCGCCAGAATAGTAGTTTTTTTGTAGCCATAGGTGAAAGAATTGGTGGGCTTTACCCGTGCAAGGCGAAAAGCCATAAGGGAAAGGGCCAGGCTGGCTACATCACCCAGATTGTGCCCCGCATCTGAAAGCAGTGCCATGGAATGGGTCAGGATTCCTGCAACCACCTGAACGATAACGTAAACACCATTAAGAATGATGCCTGCAATAAACGCACGGTTAGCAACATCAGCCGCACTCACCTCGTGATGATGTTGATGGTGGTGATGATGATGGTGGTGATGATGGCCGTCATGGCCATGACGGTGGCCGTGGTGATGTTCCATTGTATTAAAACTATCCGGATGCAAATTACGTAAAATAGCCAGCCTTGCAGGTGATAATTTCTGTGCAGGCATGGTATTTTTTATTTCAGGGATACTGAAAGCAGTAACGTTAACCCGGGAAAAATGCATTAGTTTTATAGTGTGTATATATGAAGGCCTACGACTTTTTCTCCAGAGTATCTGTTTCCAGGAACAGATATGCCATGAAGTTTTTTCTTGCTGCCGCACCATTAATAATTGTTGCAATTGGTGAGGCAGTATTGCTGTGGATGGCACAGGCCGGATTCATTAAAATACCCGGAGCCATACTGAGTGTTATTTGCATCTTGCTACTGGTTGTAGCTGCACTTACAACCCTCTATATTTTCAAAAAGCTGGTAAATCCTCTGGTTATTGCAATACAGGCAATGGACCAGTACATAGAAAACAGAACCGTACCTGTATTGCCGGGCGAATATGAAGATGAGGCAGGCCAGCTGCTGGCGGCCGTTCAGGAAACAATAACAAAACTTGAAAGGCTGATCATAGAGAAAAGCGACATGATAGACCTGCTCTCGCACGACCTGCGCAGCCCTGTGGGCAGGATACTGGCGTTAAGTAACCTGATAAAAGATGAAAACGGAGCGGAGAAAAACCTATATGCTGACTGTATAGTGAATGAATGCACGGGATTGCTGAGTATGCTGGAGAATATACTTGCGATACTTAAAGAAGAGCAGCAGGAGTTCAGGCTGGAGTTTGTTAATCTGCATGAGCTTATTGAAGAAACTGTGGCTTTCTTCCAGTTTTCGATAGCAGAGAAGAAGCTGACGATGGAAGTATCCATTGATGAGAGTATTTACATGCCTATTCAGCCACAGCTGTTTAAACAGGCAATCCGGAACATTATTGGTAATGCCATTAAATTCTCGCCAGATGGGAAAAAGATAACGATTCAGGCAGCTCAGAATGAAGAACAAATAGAGTTGTGTGTTAAGGACCAGGGATTAGGCTTCAAGCCCAGTGATATGAAGAAGATATTTGAACGATTTACCACTGCTGGCAAAAAAGGCACTCATGGCGAAACCTCAACAGGGTTGGGATTGTACCTGAGTAAAAAAATCATTGAAAATCACGGAGGGTTGCTGGAGGCAGAGAGTGAAGGGGTATACAAGGGTGCATCGTTTAAAATCATATTATACAGGCTCATAATAAAGAAACCACAGGAAAAGACGAGTAACAGGCAAAATGCCAAAACAATCATGGCAGTCAGGCATAGATAATTTTACCTGATTTTATAGGGTTTATCTTAGTTTTGCACCCTTATTTACTGATACATGCTTACCGCTAACGAAATACGCCAGCAATTTTTAGAGTTTTTCCGAAATAAAGGGCACCAGATTGTGCCTTCAGCACCAATTGTAGTAAAAAACGACCCAACACTGCTTTTTACCAATGCAGGTATGAACCAGTTTAAAGATTTCTTTTTGGGTAACAGAAATCCGGAACATCCGAGGGTAGCTGATACGCAAAAATGCCTGCGTGTGAGTGGTAAGCACAATGACCTGGAGGAAGTAGGTGTAGATACTTACCACCATACCATGTTTGAAATGCTGGGCAACTGGAGTTTTGGTAATTACTTCAAAGAAGAAGCAATTGCCTGGAGCTGGGAATTGCTCACAGAAGTTTATAAAATACCTAAAGACAAACTGTACGTAACTGTTTTTGCCGGAGACGAGAAAGAGAATCTGCCAAAAGATGAAGAAGCGTGGAATTTCTGGAAGAGGTTTGTAAGCGAAGACAGGATATTGCTGGGCAACAAAAAAGACAATTTCTGGGAAATGGGCGACACAGGCCCATGCGGCCCATGCTCAGAGATACATGTGGATTGCCGGACTGAAGAAGAAAAGCAGCAAGTGCCTGGCGCAAAGCTCGTAAATGCCGACCATCCGCAGGTGATAGAAATATGGAATAACGTATTTATGCAGTTTAACCGCCAAAAGGATGGCAGCCTTGTGCCGCTTCCTGCAAAGCATGTGGATACAGGCATGGGTCTGGAGCGCCTGGTGCGGGTACTACAGGAAAAACAGAGCAACTATGATACCGACCTGTTTACCGGCACCATAACAGCCATTGAACACATGACCGGGCGTAAGTATACCAATACTGACAGCAGGAAGGATATAGCATTCAGGGTGCTTTCTGATCATATACGTGCCATAGGCTTTACTATTGCCGACGGGCAGTTACCGTCAAATACAGGGGCAGGCTATGTGATAAGGCGTATACTGAGGCGTGCTGTGCGGTATTACTACTCGTATCTGGATCATAAACAACCATTACTGTACCGCCTGATGCCGGTGCTGGCTAAGCAGTTTGAACATGTGTTTTCAGAACTGCAGCAGCAGCTGGACCTGGTAACCCGTGTGGTAAAGGAGGAAGAAGAAGCATTTTTGCGTACGCTGGAAAAAGGCCTCAGGAAAATAGATGATATCATCACTGAAACAAAAAGGCAGCAGACAGATGTTATAGACGGTAAGGCTGCTTTTGAATTGTATGACACTTACGGTTTTCCTATAGACCTGACAAGGCTGATAGGTGGAGAGAACGGGCTGCATGTGAACGAGGCGGCTTTTGAAGCAGAAATGAAACAGCAGAAGACTCGCAGCCGCGCAGCCACAACACTGGACACTGATGACTGGGTGGTACTGAAAGACAGCACAAAGACTTCCTTTATTGGTTATGATACGCTTGAAGCCGATGCGATGATTGTAAAATACCGCAAGGTAACGGCCAAGGGTAAGGAGTCGTACCAGCTGGTGCTGGATGCAACGCCTTTTTACGCAGAGAGTGGCGGCCAGGTGGGGGATACAGGCGACTTCATATTCCCGAATGAGAGCATAAAAATACTGGATACAAAAAAAGAAAATGACCTGATTATTCATTTTGCTGATGTATTGCCAGAAAATGTAAGTGCACCACTGCACGCAAAAGTGAATGCCGGCAGCCGTATAGCCACTACCATACACCACAGTGCCACGCATCTGCTGCATGCAGCATTGCGCGAGGTGCTGGGCAAGCATGTTGCACAAAAGGGCTCACTGGTAAATAAGGACAACCTGCGTTTTGACTTTTCTCATTTTTCAAAAGTTACCGATGAGGAGGTGGCGCGAATTGAAGCTATTGTGAATGAAAAGATCAGGGAGAACATACCTGTAGTGATCAAGGCGATGTTGAAGGATGAAGCTATAGCGCTGGGTGCGATGGCTCTGTTTGGAGAAAAATATGGAAACGAAGTGCGGGTGGTAATCATGGATCCCGGCTACTCTATAGAATTGTGCGGAGGAACCCATGTGGGCGCAACCGGCCAGCTGGGTTTCTTCAAGATCACCAGCGAATCTGCCGTAGCAGCAGGCGTGCGGCGTATGGAGGCTGTGAGCGGCAAGGCTGCTGAGCAATTCATCAATGAGCAGCTGGCACTGATAGCCGGCATTCAAGCACAATTGAAAAATGCCAAGGACCCGGTAAAAGCTATTGAAAAACTGCAGGACGAAAAAAATCAGCTCGAAAAGCATGTAGAAAATATGAAAGCCCGCCAGCTGGTAGGCATACGTAATGAACTGCTTACGAAAGATGAAATCATAAATCAGGTTTCATTCATCGGCCAAATGGCCAATGTAGGGTCGGCAGATGCATTGAAAAAACTGTGTGTGGATATGAAGAGCCACCTGAACGATCATGTGATTGTATTGTGTGCCAATATAGACGGCAAACCATTTGTAGCTGTAGGTGTAGATGAAAAAGTGGGTGCAGCAAAAGGACTTGATGCCGGCAAAATAATAAAAGAACATGTGGCACCGCTGATTAAAGGCGGCGGTGGCGGCCAGAAAACCATTGCAACAGCCGGAGGGCAGGACACAGGCGGGCTGCAGGCGGTAATTGACAAAGTAAGAGGATTGCTGTAAATAAGTTATCTGTTATCGATTTGAAAACAACCTGCAGAAGCAGAAAAAACGTCTGCGTGTTGTGGAAGATTACTAAGGAATTCCGTTTTTTATGGCACAGGAAGACAAGGCAACTTGTATTTTAATTTACTGTAAATGAATGAAAGGTTTTACTAATTATAACGGATTTATTACTTTTACAGTAACAGACCATGATTCTCCGTAACCTGCTGTACTTTATTGCAATATTGCTGATCCTCGGCTGGGTTCTGGGCTATTTTGTGTGGCCGCATGAAGGAAACGTTATTCATATTCTGGCAGTGCTTGCCTTAATATCTCTGGTGTTGGGTTTGACGCGGAAAAACAGCAGTGATTAATTCCCAACAGCAGCGTTATTTATCCACATTTCCCTCTTTTGACTTCATGGCATTTAATTTTGGCTTTATTTAAAATATCTTTGTTAAAAATCCACAATACCAATGCGTTTCATAGTAACATCAACAGCCTTGCTCAAAAATCTGCAGCAGATCAGTGGCGTGATCAGTGCAAATACTGTACTCTCTGTACTGGAAGATTTTTTGTTTGAGCTCAGAGGCAATACACTTACACTTACAGCCACCGACCTGGAGACAATGATGCGTGTGCAAATGGAGGTAAACGATGCTCAGGGCAACGGAAGGATTTGTATCCCCTCAAAAATACTGACAGACTACCTCAAGAATCTGCCGGAGCAGCCAATTACTTTTAATGTAAATGAAAGTGACTTATCCATCGAAATGTCGAGTGATGTGGGTAAGTACCGTATAGGTGGTGAAAAGGCAGATGATTTTCCGAAGGAGCCGGCTCCGGGAGATACTACCCAGTTTACAATGCCGTCTATTTTACTGCTGGAGTGCATCAACAAAACACTGTTTGCAGTAAGCGCTGATACACTGCGCCCTGCTATGACCGGCGTTAATTTTGAACTGGATAAAGACAGTATTTCATTCGTTTCTACTGATGCCCACAGGCTGGTGCAGATACGCCGCACAGATATCAGCTGCCCAGCAAAAGAAAATTTTGTTGTACCAAAGAAGCCATTGCAGCAATTGCGTGCTACACTAGCCGCAGACGAAACGCTGCTGCAGTTGGCATACAACGGCAGCCATTTGTTTGTTACAGGTGCGCATCTGAGCCTGAGTTGCCGGCTCATAGACGCGCGTTTCCCGGACTATAAAGCAGTAATACCAGTAGATAATCCATACAGGCTCACATTGAACAGGGCAGATTTTGTTAGTGCACTCCGCAGGGTAAGCATATTTGCCAATAAAACTACTAATCAGGTAGTGCTGGATATTAATGGTAATGCCCTGCAGATCAGCGCGCAGGATATTGACTTTTCTTACGAAGGCAAGGAAATGCTGAGCTGCCAATACAGCGGTGAGGATATGAAAATAGCCTTCAATGCCAAGCTGATGGTGGAAATGGTGAACAACCTCGATGGGGATGAGATACAGGTGGAACTGAGTACGCCAACACGTGCCGGTATCTTCCGCTCTATGGAGAAGCCTGAAAATGAAGACCTGCTTATGCTGCTGATGCCGCTGATGGTAGGGGTTTAACCCCCTGGCCCCCTGAAGGGGGAACCAGTTATTTAGCTTTTGAAAGAATGCCCAGTTGTTGAATTCAACTGGGCATTTGTATTTTTACTTAGTTACGATCAGTTGTGTCGCCATGAAAAAGAAAATGTTTTTAGGGGCAGGGAGTACATTGTTTGAAAATGCCAAACGGCAAAGACATAATCCTACACACGCTGAAATAGTTTTATGGTCTTATCTGCAACAAAGGCCTTTAGGTTATAAGTTCAGACGACAACACCCTCTCAGTATTTATATAGCAGACTTCTATTGCCATTCTCTAAAGCTGATAATTGAAGTAGATGGTAATGTTCATGCAGAAATTGAAACAGCCATGAAGGATGCAGAAAGGCAAAAAAATTTAGAAGCAGAAGGACTTTCTTTTATCAGATTTACCAATGAGCAGGTGGAAAAGAACATGGGATTCGTGATCGCGAAAATCGAAGCCTACCTTAAATCCAGAAGCCACTAAATAACGAAAAGCCCCCCTTATAGTTTTGTCCCTTCCTGGCAACACTAACCTGCCCGAAGACAGTTCTTCAGCTGAAAATTTATTCACCAGTGAAGCACCGGAACAAAGTCCCGTTTTCTCAACGGGAGGGGTTTGGGGTTAATAAGTTATCACCTGTTCCTCCAGTTCGGGCATCTTTCTGAATTCATACTGCTGATTGCGGAGTTGGGGCTCAAACCCTGCATCCCGTATGGATTGCTGTATACTCTTTGCAGTGAACCTGTGAGGGGCACCCGCAGCACTCACTACATTTTCCTCAATCATTATTGATCCGAAATCGTTGGCGCCGGCATGAAGGCAGATCTGTGCCACCTCTTTACCTACAGTAAGCCACGAAGCCTGAATGTTCTTAACATTGGGCAGCATAATGCGGCTCATGGCTATCATTCGGATGTACTCCTCGGCTGTAGTAAGATTTTTTGTACCACGTATTTTCTGCAGCAGTGTATCCACATCCTGGAACGTCCAGGGGATGAACGCCAGAAAGCCTTTGGCGTCTGCGGGCTTTTGAGCCTGTACCTCACGCAGTTTTACCAGATGCTCAAACCGTTCGTACAGTGTTTCCACATGGCCAAACATCATGGTGGCGCTGGTGGTAAGGCCCTGCATATGAGCTTCGTGCATCACATCCAGCCATTCCTGCGCACCGCATTTGCCGTTTGAAACCAATCTCCGTACGCGGTCATTGAGTATTTCGGCACCTGCGCCGGGCAGGCTGTCCAGGCCGGCTTCTATCAGTGCTTTCAGCACTGCACTGTGTGTGCTGTTTCCCAGCTTAGTTATATGAGCTATCTCCGGCGGCCCCAGTGCATGTAGCTTCAAATTAGGGTACAATTGCTTCAGTGTTTTGAAGAGGTCTACATAGTAGGCCAGGCCCAGTTCAGGATGGTGGCCCCCCTGCAGCAGCAGTTGCTCGCCACCGTATCTGAAGGTTTCTTCGATCTTTATCTTGTAAGTGTCTATGTCTGTAATGTACGCTTCAGGGTGGCCGGGTATGCGGTAAAAATTACAGAATTTGCAATTGGCCACGCAAACGTTGGTAGTATTCATATTCCGGTCTATGATCCAGGTAACCTTGCCATGAGGTACCTGAATTTTACGCAGTTCATTTGCCACATACATTAATTCTGTGAGCGGAGCATGTTCAAAAAGGTAAATACCTTCTTCAATACTCAGGAACTCAAAACGCAGGGCACGCTCGTATAAACCGGATAATTGCATCGTATTATTTTAAAGCAAAATTACTGTTTTATTAAGGCAAAAACACAAAAGCCAGTTATAGTAATTGCTGATGCCGGGTTAACCAACAAACGGGATGATTTTGATATTATCATATTTCAATGACCGGTTCCCGGCTACCTCTGTGACGTAGTAGTACTCTGTTAAATCAATATTGGCAGACTGCATCTGGGCCACAGTGGCAAAGATATTTCCGGGAATAATAAATGGCTGCAATGTGTAAGCATGATATTTTAGAATCGCAGTATTGGGTTGTGGGAATAAAATTGAATTAACCAGCCCTGAATTAACGATCCCATCGCCTGTTAATTTGAGGATAGCTTCTTTAGCAGTCCAGAACCTGAAAAAGGTTTGCAGACCTGAGCGTGCTATTGTATCCAGTTCGCCGGCAGTCAGTACTTCACTGAACTCATAATAGTTTTCAATGGGTTTAATGAGTTCAATGTCCAGCCCTACAGGTGTAGTACCGACCAATAATCCGACCATTCCTTTAGTGTGAGCAATACTGAAATGGTACCCATTATTTAAAAAAGGTTTGCCGGCATCTGTGTACTGCAAATCATTGAGATTGAAGTCAACTCTCTGTTCTTTAAAAAATTCAACAAGGAGCCATCTTGCTGCAACAAAATTGTTACGGTCGTTGACTTTTCTGTAACTTCTGGCTATTTCATACTGGTCCGCTGGTAGCTCAAACGGCAGGTGTTCCAACAGATCAGTTTCATCATCTGTAGGCATCAGGAAAAGTTGAGGACGCTCCATTGATTTCCAAATTACGCAATATTACCCAAAGCATGCAGCATTCATCCGGTGCAATAAGGTAAACAGTAATTTAATTACCTTCGCGCCATTATAGGCTATATATGAAACTTGAAGATCAGTTACTTAAGAGAGGCGAAAATAAATGCGAACTGTGCCAGTCAGCTATCAATCTGAAACTATACGAGGTGGGACCACAGGATCGCTTCGACGAAAAAAATTCGGTGATGCTGTGCAGCAAATGTGTGGCGCAGATAGACAAGAAGGAAGATCTGGATGCAAGCCACTGGAAGTTCCTGACAACAACCATGTGGAGCGAGGTGCCGGGTATACAGGTGCTTACGTGGCGCATGCTTAACCGCTTCAGGAACGAAAGCTGGGCAATGGAAAGTCTGGACATGATGTATCTGGATGATGATACACTGGCCTGGGCTAAGGCTACAGGTGACCACGATAACGACGGCAGTGCAGATCTGCATAAAGACTGCAATGGCAATGTGCTGCAGACAGGTGATACCATTGTGCTCACTAAATCACTGGATGTGAAAGGAACAACGCTGAATGCCAAAATGGGTACGGTTGTAAAAAACATCCGGTTGGTAGAAGACAATACCGAGCAGATTGAAGGCAAAATAGAAGGTCAGGTAATAGTGATACTGACAAAATACGTAAGAAAGCAGGGCAGTTAATTTTCAGCACTGTTGCAAAACAACTCCACACGCAGATAATCTTAATTAACCAACTGGACAAGTATCTTATTTGGCAACAGATAAGATACTTGTTGCAGAAAATTACCGTTGTTTATTTGCACCCTACCACAGCTACCTGGTTACTTTAATCACAGCACTGCGGCCATTTTCGTCTGTAATGCGGATAAGATAGTTGCCCTGCGCCAGATCGGCAGGTATTTGAAGCGACAAATTATTAGCTCCTTTATTGCAATGTGCGTTGTGTAGTAATTCTGCCACTTTACTGCCGGTCATATCCATAAGTGTGGCAGACAGTGATCCGGTTTCATCAGCATCAAAAATAAGCCGGGCTGTAGCACCGAGTGGGTTTGGGTACACAATTACACGCCCCATATCTTTTCTTAGATCAGAAGCAGATAGCCGCAGTCCGCTCAAAAAACGCATTGCAGTTATGGTAGGTGTACTCAAAAGCCTGGAATAACCTGTCAGCACGAGTTTCCCGTCGGCCTGAATATTAACATGATTACCGTAGTCCAGCCGTGTACTTGATGGTGGCGAAAGATCTATGGTTACAAAGCCGTTTGCGCTGAAAGAAGTATCCGGAATTCCGTCAGTAGTGAGCCGCAAAAGTGCGAAGTTAACATTATATGACACTGTGGAAACGTAGCCGCCCAATACTAATTTATCGTCAGGCTGCAGCACTGCATTGCCGCAAAAATCATTCATCACATTAAAATTGGCTACGGTTATTCCACTTGTTCCAAAAGTTGGATCCAGTATCCCAGCAGTATCGAACCGCAAAGCCATAAAAGCATTGTCTGCTGTTATGCCACCATGTGCCACATTAGTTGTACCTGCTACTACAATCTTTCCGTCGCTCTGCAGGAGTACGGAATTCGGATCGTCGTAATACCCAAGCACACTGGTCACGGTTGCGCCGTTTGTGCCAAAGGTTGAGTCAATAGTTCCGTCAGTTTTATACCTGATAACAGCCACAAAATAGACCCCCGAATTATACTGTGCGCCGGTAAGCACCACTTTGCCATCAGGCTGAATGACCAGGTCTTTTGCTCCGCCATAGCTTCCGGCTCCTCCTATAGCCAGCTGGGCTATGCCCCGTGATGCATAGGTACTATCCAGGTGCCCCTCACTTGTGAAACGGGCAAGTAAAAAACTACGCTGATACCCGCCCGCACCAAGTATGTGCCCATCTGGCTGAACTTTTGCGGCAAAAGTGATCAATGGGTGCAGCCCGTCTGGCGATGCCAGAGTAGCATTGCCGTTGATACCAAATGACGAATCAATAACACCTGTTGGGAAAAAACGCACCATTATGCCGGTCAGGTCGCCGTCAACGGTATCGTGTGTGCCAACCAGCAGAATTTTGCCGTCTGGCTGAAGCGTCATATTGTACAGGTTCAAATCCACGGTGTTTGGAACAGAATCATAAGCGAAGCCATTGACCCCGAAAGAACTGTCCAGCGTTCCATTAGTGGTGATGCATGCCAGAAAGAAGGCTATCTTTGAATAATAAATTGTAACTCCCCCTGTAACAGTTCTGCCATCCTGCAAAATAACAGATGTTACAGAGCCTGCAGTTGTTTGCGGAAACATCGCTACGCCGTTGCCATTGTAGGTAGTATCCAGTACACCCGATTGAGCCTTCAACAGTGATGGTACAAAAAGCAACAAAATAAGATAAACGTATCTTCTTGACATAAGTTTCTATTTAATGTACTTTCCAGGTGTTGAAGTTATTAGTGAAAGGTGCTTGCACACAGACTTAGGGGCATTTACACTGGTAGCGAATGTAGCAATTTTTGTTAAATGCAAAAAAGATTGAAGTGACTGCGGCTTAAACCAGCACTTTTTACCAATGCCTTACATACCCCCATCATTTTTTATCCCCATTTAGGCACTCCAGTTTTCTTCCCACGCACTCTTGTAAGCATTATGTTTTTCGGCATGTGCAATGAACTCCTCATAAAATCGATGACGGGAAAGGGTAGCACTATCGCCAATTACTATGAGCTTTTTCCGGGCACGTGTCATTGCCACATTCATTCTTCTGGTGTCAGACAGGAAACCAATTATACCATCTGTGTTATTTCTCGTCATGCTGATATACACAATGTCCCGTTCTTGTCCCTGAAAGCTATCTATAGTGTTCACAGAAATCTTGTACGCATAGGCCTGTAGCGTAGGTGTATGCTGCAATTGCTCCTGCAGCACATGCAGCTGCTATTTATAAGGTGAAATTACAGCAATGGTGGGAAACTGGGCAGGAGCATAATGCGTACTTAAATCAGCAACCAATCGCACGAGATGTTTAAATAACAGTTCTGCTTCCTCGGGATTAGATATGCTTTTGTTTTCCGTTTTTTCGTCAAAACCACAACCGGCAGTATCTGTATGTAGTCAAACTAAAGTGGACTAATTGTTAGATAGTGTTTCTTGATTTTACGAAGTTAAATTAAAAGTTTTTAGTTTTCAAGTGAT
>OMJB01000020.1 GCA_900299255.1 Sphingobacteriales bacterium | reverse complement strand
CAGCAAAGGCAGGTAAAGAAAATGATCTCATCATATGTGGGAGAGAATGCAGAGTTTGAACGGCAGATGCTCAGTGGTGAACTTGAAGTAGAACTGGTGCCACAAGGCACGCTGGCTACGCGCTGTATGGCTGCGGGATACGGGATGCCAGCTGTTTTTCTGCTGGCGGGTATTGGCACAGAGGTGGCGGAAGGAAAGGAAGTGCGCAATTTCAACGGTAAGGATTATCTGATGGAATATGCCTTTGACTCTGATTTTGCAATCGTAAAAGCGTGGAAGGGCGATACTCAAGGCAATCTGATTTTTAAAGGCACTGCACGCAATTTTAGTCCGATGATGGCGATGGCAGGAAAAATAACCATTGCTGAGGTAGAGCATCTGGTGCCGGTAGGCGAACTGGATCCTAATTGCATACATGTGCCGGGTATCTATGTGCACAGAATTTTCGAGGGAAGGGATTATGAAAAAAGAATAGAACAAAGAACAACCCGCAAAAGAAACTAAAACATGGCGTTAAATAAAGAACAAATTGCGAAGCGCATAGCGCAGGAATTGAAAGACGGTTTTTATGTGAACCTGGGCATTGGCATACCTACGCTGGTGGCCAATTACATACCGGAAGGCGTGGATGTGGTGTTGCAAAGTGAAAACGGGTTGCTGGGTATGGGGCCGTTCCCGTATGAAGGGGAAGAAGATGCTGACCTGATCAATGCCGGCAAGCAGACAATAACTACTATTCCCGGATCGGCGTTTTTTGACAGTGCCATGAGCTTTGGTATGATACGGGCGGGTAAGGTAGACCTTACCGTGCTGGGCGCTATGGAAGTAGCAGATAACGGTGATATAGCTAACTGGAAAATACCCGGTAAAATGGTGAAGGGAATGGGAGGTGCGATGGATCTGGTGGCTGCGGCAAAAAACATCATAGTTGCCATGCAGCATACTAATCCGAAGGGTGAAAGTAAACTACTACCTAAGTGTACGCTACCTATAACCGGTGTAAAATGTGTGAAGAAGATAGTAACCGACCTTGGGTTATTTGATATTACCAGCGAAGGCTTCAAACTACTGGAATATGCACCCGGTGTAACAATAGATGAAATCAAAGCAAAAACAGCAGGCAGGCTGGTGATAGCTGAAGATGTAAAGGAAATGGCAGTGTAACGAGGGGCGGTAGCCTGAAATATTTATGGCTGATTTTGAAATAACAATATACCACAACGGAGCGTGCAGTAAATGCAGGGGTGCGTTGGAAATAATGCAGGAGGCGCATATTCCGCATGAGGTGAGGTGGTACCTTACAGACCCGTTAAGTGAGGTGGAGCTGCAAAGCCTGCTCAGGAAACTGGGAATGACGCCATCTGCATTGGTTCGCAAAAGTGAACCCTTGTATAAGGAACAGTATGAAGGTAAAAATATAACTGAAGACGAATGGCTGAAAATACTAGCGGCCTATCCGGTACTTATAGAACGCCCCATCATTGAAAAGGGTGATACAGCGTTGATTGCCCGTCCGCCGGAAAGATTGTATGAAATAGCAGGTAAGGCTATTTGAGTGCGTGAGGGTTAAAAACACTAACTTTATTTTTTTCTGCTTTCCACAACCAACATAAATGAAGTATTTTCTGGCAGTGCTTTTATTGATAGCGGGTTTTACCTCGCTTGCAGGTAAGCGCCGCTACCGTGGAGAGCCGAGAACAGAAGTGGGGCTGATGAACAATGTGGTAGGTTGCCTGAGCCATAAAGACTCAACAGGGTATTTTTACCTTTTCCCGCCATTTGACAGCCTTTGGGCTCTGGTGATGCACCCGCCCGACAGGTCGCCTGAAGCTTTGAGAGACTTGAATCATTTAAAAGAACACCCCAAATCATTGCTGCAGTTTGACCCTATGTACAATCACCAGATAATGGCGAGGTTTTTGAATGTACTTACAAAAGGGGAAGACTCTGGCATACATTGGGATAATGTAGTGATACAAAGGTATGAGCTGAGCAAAATGATACCCAACAGAGACCTTGTAGGATATAACAGAATTGTTCCCGAACGGTTCAAGGGTTATCTTTTTGTGAGGGATGTTGTGGGAAGGCTTACCTTTTGCATCACCATTACTGAGATTCAAAAAATCAATGGTTATTTTTTCGGAGGGCAGGTAATCAACATGCTTGAAGCGTCTACGATAGAGCAGTACCTGAAAAAAGAAGCAGAAGAACAAAAGTATTTTGAGTGGCTGGCAAAAAGCAGGCAGATAGACAGTGCAAAAAGCGACTCTGTGAAGAACGGGCTGCTGGATACATCTGCTGTGACACTTGACTCCGCCATCATCAAGCGGCAAGCGTTGCTGGGCGTAAACCTGATAGAAGATGACAGTTTCAAGGGTAGGCGGGAAGTTGTGGACAGGCGCTACTATGAGGGGAAATTCGATGATGAAATTCCGGTAAAACTGTTTGTGCGTTATATGAAGGACCTGCGAACTGGGAAAATCAATGCATATGACGGATTGTATAAGTTCGGCGATCAGGTAAGCTATGTATTACTTCATATCGTGAGGAGTGACGACGGAAAGTGGACAATGGAAGACAATCCCCCGATAGGCACCATGGAATTGGAACTAAAAAACAGGGTTTACACCGGATCATGGACCAACAACGACAACCAGACAGGCTATGATGTGGAACTAAAGCAAACGGACATCAGCGCCAGCAAGCTCATGCAGCTTGAAAAAATACTGGACCTGGGAATGGTGGGGAGAAGTGATGAAACATCAGTGACAGGTAAAAAGAACAAGGCTGCTCAGGAAACAAAAAAGAAAGACGATGATAATAAACGAGTAAAAAAGAAGCAGGAGGATGTAAAGGAGGAGAAGCCGAAGAAACGGGCCAGGGCAAACAATGATGATGAATAAACCGCTGTGAACACTAGTGCGGTAATTACAAAAGAGAAGTTAAGGTCAGAAAACAGAATACATGCAGCAAACGAACAAACCAACAATCAGCACTTTTGGAGCTTTGAAAAAAGCTGGGTATACACCAAAGAAGATAAAAGACGAAGTGCGGAGCAACCTGATACGATTTATCGGGGAAAAACAAAGCCCGTTTCAGACGGTACTGGGGTATGAGGATACAGTAATACCTGATGTGGAAAGGGCCATCCTTTCCAGGCATAATATTTTATTTCTGGGCCTGCGCGGACAGGCTAAAACACGAATGGCACGGGAAATGGTGAACCTGCTGGATGAGTGGATACCGGTAGTAGCCGGCAGTGAGATTAATGATGACCCATTTGCACCTATTTCTCATTATGCGAGGCGATTGCTGGAGGTAAACGGAGATGAAACACCCATAGACTGGATACACAGGAGCGAGCGGTATGGTGAGAAACTTGCTACGCCAGACGTTTCTGTGGCTGACCTCATAGGAGATATAGACCCGATAAAAGCAGCCAATCTCAGGCTTAGCTTTGCTGATGAGCAGGTACTGCATTACGGTATAATACCACGGTCGCACAGAAGTATTTTTGTGATTAATGAGCTGCCAGACCTTCAGGCAAGGATACAGGTTTCGCTGTTTAATATTCTGCAAGAGGGGGACATCCAGATCCGTGGCTTCAAACTCATGCTTCCGTTGGATATCCTGTTCATATTTACTGCCAATCCGGAGGATTATACCAACAGGGGCAGTATTGTCACTCCGTTGAAGGACCGGATAGAGAGCCAGATTATTACGCATTACCCAAAAACGATAGAGGTATCAGGGGCAATAACGAAACAGGAAGCCAATCTACTGCCCGAGCAGGTGCAAAGGGTGGATGTGCCAGAAATCTGCCGGCAGCTGATTGAACAAATAGCCATGGAGGCCCGCAAAAGTGAATATGTAGATCAGAAAAGCGGTGTTTCGGCGAGGCTCACTATTTCGGCATTTGAAAATCTGGTAAGTACAGCTGAACTCCGTGCGCTGCAGAATGGAGAAAGCTCAACGGTGACCAGAATTGCAGATTTTGTGGGTGTTGTGCCATCAATTACCGGGAAAATAGAACTGGTATATGAAGGGGAGCAAGAGGGGCCGCTGACTGTAGCCCACAGGCTGCTGGGGCAGGCTATAAGATCACTTTTTACAATGTATTTTCCTGATCCTCAGTCGTTTAAAAAGGGGCGAGACAATTCGGAATCGGGTGCCATAGGCAAGACAAAACACAAGCCGAACCCGTACCAGCCTGTAATTGACTGGTTTGGCAAAGGTAACGGCCTGTCGGTGCTGCAAGGCGATACCCCAGAAGTTTATATAGCAAAGTTATATATGGTTGATGGGTTGTATGCTGCAGTTAAGCAATATTATCCAAATGCAAATGAAGAGCAGGCGGGCCTGCTGATGGAGTTTTTGCTGCATGGCCTATCTGAATTTTCTCTTATCAGTAAGAAGGGGGTTGAAAAAGGAGGGTATGCCTTTGCCGACATGCTTGGAAGTATGCTGAATATGAACTTTAGCGACGAAGATGAAGCCTGATAAGGCGAATTGGAGGGGTTTGCGGCTGGATTGATAGGTATTTTTAGAAAAAATACTTAGATTTGAAACTAATTTTAAAAAAATTGCTCCCAGTATGAAGGCATTATTACTTATGGCCGTCAGTGTTTTGGCATGTTTAAACTCGGTGTTTGCGCAGAATTTACCTCCGGATTATTTGTGGGAAGTAGGTATAAATGCTGGTTACAGTAACATGGTAAGGCCAACCGGTCCCGCAGAAGCGTATCAGGGTAACCGAACAAAAGGCGAACATGATTATTCCATACGTTTGAATTACTATGCAAGTGAGCACTGGATGCTGAATTTTGATGCAGGCACCAGGCATTGGGCGACCTACGGTTCGTGGCAAATCAATGACCAAATGGGACAGCAGCTGAAAACCAGAGATGTAACATTTGTGATGGCCGACCACGCAGTGGATGAATCGGTAGGAATCAATTATGTAATTCCGTTTTATACCAGGTACAATAATTTTAACAGGGCTAATCTTTACTTTGGTGTAATGGTAGGATTGATGCAGACAGTTAATGATGGGTCTATGGGCTACAGCAGGTACAATTCAGCACCGGACTCTACCTTAATGTACATGTCGAAGTATGACTACAATGCGGGTAACGGTTATAATGTGGGCATTCAGTTGGGTTACACATGGTACATCATTCCCAGGCTGGGCCTCAACATTGACCTGGGTGTAAGGTATGCACATATCAAAACAAACGACAGCCGCTACGGATCTGAAAATTCTAAGTACTATCTGCTGTATTTCCCTGAAACACTTGGTTTGAGGTGGAGGTTTTAACCAATAATACTATCCATATACGGCGGTAACGCTGAGTTTGCTGAACAGAACAATACTGAGGTGACGAATAATGCGTGTGGAATTGGGTTCCATTCTCGCACTACCTGATACCTGCTTTCTTTTTTTTACATTTGCGCAAAAGATTTTTTATGCTGCCGAGGTTTTCCACGTTTGTGTTTTCTATAGCTTTATGTGTAGCCTGTTCTTCGGTTCTGGCTCAGAAAAAGGCTGGCCAGATGATGATTATGCAGCTGAAAAATGATATCGGTTATCTGGCTTCAGATGAGCTGGAGGGCAGGCGGACAGGTACCGTGGGGGAAGGTATAGCTGCGGACTACATAGTGCGCAGGTACAAAGAACTGGGCATATCGCCGTTTAAAGGGCAATATATTTACCCTTTTCATTTTGTGTACGGTAAGGATTTATCTATGGCCACTCAGCTCAGGCTCAATGGCATGCTGCTGCAACTAGGCAAGGATGCTTTTCCACTGCCGTTCAGCCCGAACAAATCAGTCACCGGGGATCTTATACCCGAGGCAAATGAGCAGGGTGGAATTTGGCTGGTGCCATTATACAAAGACCTTGAGGAGTCTAACAATGCGCATTTTGAAGCTGAAAAATTCATGTATGACCGTACCCGGGAGCTGGAGAAAAAAGGAGCAGCCGGTGTTATATTTTATGATGGGTTCGGTGGAAAATGGGCGCCTTCGTTTAACACACAGTCTACGTTTGAATCCACAGGGATTCCGGCCATTTTTCTGAGCAATGACGCATACCAGAAGCACATTGTGGGTACATCATCAAAAGGCGGAATACCGGTATCAATGGAGATCGTTATCGGCAAAACAGAGCGCAACGGCCATAACATTGCGGCATTGATAGATAATGGCGCGAAATATACAGTTATTGTGGGCGCCCACTACGACCACCTTGGGTATGGTGAGGATGGAAACAGCCTTTTTGCCAATGCGGTTAAAGAACATCAGATACACCACGGAGCCGATGACAATGCCAGCGGAACGGCTGCAGTACTACAGGTGGCGGCGTGGGTGAAAAACAATCATAAAAAGGCTAAGAACTTCAATTACCTTTTTTTGAATTTTTCAGGTGAAGAGCTGGGCCTGTTTGGATCGAAAGCATTTGTGAAAGAGCATAAAATTGACAGCACACAGTATGCCTATATGATTAATATGGACATGGTGGGCCGCCTGAACGATAGCACACATGCGCTTGAACTAGGTGGGGTAGGAACCTCGCCTTCATGGAGCGAACTGGCTGGGATGGCAGGCAAGGAATTCAAGATTGTGATTGATAGTTCGGGCCAGGGGCCGTCAGACCACACGAGTTTTTACAATGCCGGGCTGCCTGTTTTGTTTTTGTTTACGCTGCAACACCACGATTACCATAAACCTACAGACCTGGCTGAGCGGATCAATTATGCTGGTGAGGCGCAGATAATCAAATACGTGGAGCAGATAATAGCCAAGGAAGATAAGGCGAATGTGAAACCAGCCTACACGCAGACAAAACAGAAATCGCCTGGTGCTACACCTTTCAAAGTGACACTTGGCATTATGCCAGATTATAGTTATCAAGAAGGAGGGGTACGTATAGACGGGGTGAGTGATAACCGGCCTGCTGCAAAAGCAGGTCTAAAACAAGGAGACGTTATCATTAAGTTGGGCCCTATAGAAGTGAAAAGTATGCAGAGCTATATGGAAGCTCTGGGCAAGTTCAAGCCTGGCGATAAAACAGAGGTGATTTTTATGCGCAATGGCAAACAAATGACTTTGCCGATAGAACTGATGGGTAAGTAAATACTCAATAGTGAACCAAACAGAACGCACCAAATTAGAACTGGCCTGCTGTAATGGCCGGGTTTCTGTGTGGTTCATTTCTTAACCCGTTTCTTTGCCTCGTGGGTATTCATAGTGAACACCGTGGATGGCATAAATCACCTTTTTATCACACCTGCTTTCAATCAGATAGTGAAACAGAAACCTGTGTATGGCGTACTCGAAGAATGTCCAGAATAAGCCTGCCAGAAAAAACAGGTTTCATAATGAACTGCTATCAAAAATGCTACTAAGCTCAGAATAAGATATCAGCAAGTCATGGTTCGGCGGGGCTCACCATGACACTCTCTTTTCATCGTTTTAATAAAATTGATTAGCGGTTTATTATCAGTGAGAGCCGGAATACTCCTGTAAACATGGCCAAAATAAGGAGTGAAAACAACAACCCGGATGTATATGGAATAAGTGGCCAGTGGATGAGTTTTGTCAGCATCTCGATACAGTCATTTCGAAAAACGCGTGCCTGCCCCTTTTTCCTGATTTTACTAAGCCCACTACAATTCAAATAAAGGCAACCCGGGAAAAACAGATATCAGTCTGTCAATTTTATGACATCGTTATCATCTTCACCCATCAGGAACGCAGCGGCATTATTTTTCTTCTCTATCACTTTATCCATCCAAAGCAGGAGCGCCGGAAGCAATGTGAGATTGGTAACCATTGCCAGGAATAAAGTAATAGAAGTAAGGTAGCCCAGTGACTTTGTACCATCGAACTGAGAAAGAATGAAAACACTGAATCCGGCAATTAAAATGAGTGAGGTATAAATAATGCTCAGGCCAGTATCGTGAATGGTACGATGAACGGTATCTGCAATGCTGTCGTCGTGCCTGGCGAGTTCCTGCTTAAAATTGACAAGAAACCTGATTGTTACATCTATCGTGATTCCCAATGCCACGGAAAACACGAGTACAGTTGAAGGTTTTATCCTGATGCCCATCCAACCCATAAGCCCAGCTGTGATCAGCAATGGCACTATATTCACAACAATTGAAATGAGCAGTATTCTCCAGGAGCGGAACAATGCAATCATACATCCGAATATGATCAGGAAAGCCAGTAAAAGGCTGTCGCGCAGGCTATTGACAATAAACTTGCTGCCTTCCAGGAAGGTAATGCTGGTGCCAGTATAGGTGACAGTGTATTTAGTGCTATCGAATATGCGGTTAACCTCAGGCCTGATACTGTCAAGCAGTGCAGGGAGGCGCCTGGAACCAACATCTGCCATGCTAACGCTGATCCTTGCTTTCTGCTTCGTACTGTCAATAAATGAGTGTAGCAACCTGCTGAACATGGAATTGTTGTCGCCTTTGCTGGTTCTCAAATAAGGCATAATAAAAGCAGCCTGAAGCATATCTCCGGGTACTTCGTAGTTGGAGGTGTCGCCGCCAAAATAGGCCTGGTTGGCAAATTTGATTCCTTCAGTGATTGCAAGCGGCCGGCCAATCTCAGGGAAAGAATGCAGGTACTTTGTAATTCTTTCCATCTTTCCCAACACATCGAGTGAGAGTACCCCATTCTTTTTTCTGGTATCGAGTACTATCTCCAGTGGCATCACTCCTCTGAAGTTCCGTTCAAAAAACTTGAGGTCTTGTGATACTTTGTCAGATTTAGGCAGGTCGTCTACAATGTGGGCATCATTTTTCAGGCGAAGTAGGCCGGCAACTGAAAATGCACAAATTGCGAAAGTGAAGCCGTAAATCCAAGCGCGGTGGCTGAATACCCAGTTGGTGATGCTGGTAAGCAGTTTGTTGATCCAGCCGCTTTCAAGGTATTTTGTATGCCTGACATCAGGCGGAGGAAGGAAACTAAAGAAAGCAGGGATAAATACCAGCGATATGAAGAACAGCGCAAGGATATTAATGCCGGCTACAAGGCCGAACTCCTTGAGCAAGACGCTTTTTGTAAAGAAGAATACACCGAAACCAATTGCCGCAGTTAGGT
Source organism: Sphingobacteriales bacterium (assembly GCA_900299255.1). Lineage (GTDB taxonomy): Bacteria > Bacteroidota > Bacteroidia > Chitinophagales > Chitinophagaceae > Nemorincola. The sequence goes on along the minus strand of OMJB01000020.1, from coordinate 25,583 downwards.
TAGTGAAGAATGTTACTATACCCATTCTGTCTACCATTCTGAGCAGGCATTTCATTTTATTGGGATTGCGGTAGTATTCGTAATGGTACCTGTTGAGCAGGTATACACAGTTAGGTATGCCAATCACAACAACCAGGGGAGGAATAAGGGCGGTAAGTATGGTAATTTTATAACCCAGCAAGAATATAGTGCCCATAGACCATACCACGCCTGTGGCCACTAAGAGCATTGAAGCGAGTACGGCGGTGAATGAACGAAAGAAAAAGACCAGGATAACAGCAGTGAGTATGAACGAAACAATCAGGAAAAGCTTCATTTCTGACTGTACTTTCATCGCCATTTCCGTCCTAATGAGCGGAAGCCCGGAATAGTGAATTTCGGTACTGTGTTTTTTGGCAAATGCGTCTCCCAGTTCAAGTATACGGGTTATCACGGCCGCTCTTCTTTCTGAGTTCAGGACTGTTTTCTCAATCCTGATGGCCATCAGATACGCATTTGAATCTGGGTTGTACAAAAAGTTACGGTAAAAGGGCAGGCTCAGGAACTCCTGCCTGAAACTATCAATGTTTACAATCGGCCGTTCGGCCGCAAGTGGCAGTACTTTTAATTTCTGGGTTGTTGTGTCTTTTACAAGAGTAATGGCGCCGGGTATACTCAGTACATTTTCAACAGCCTCTACTGAGTCAATATCGGCGGTAAGTTTTGCGTAATCGTTAAAAAAATCCCGTTTAAAGAAATCTTTTGTCTGCACACCAATTACCATCAGGTTGCCATCCTCGCCGAATTGTTTTCTGAAGGCCTGGTATTCGATGTATTTTGGATTATCAACCGGTACAGCGCTGGTGAATTCGTAACTGATCTTCACTTTGGCTGCATAGTACCCCATGATACCGGTAGCCGCCAGCAAAATAATAAGCAGTGCGATCCGGAATTTAATAATGAAAGCGGCTATGCTATGCCACATGAAAGAAGCAATTTATTTAACTGTTAAACGGGGGGCAAAAGTAATAATAAAAACCCCCAAACCCATGCACAAGCGCTTATTTTGAATACATGCGTAATTTATACATTAAATATCCTTTTCTTAAATATAGCTAATTGTTTTTGAATTATTAGTTAGGTAGCGATTGAAGTTGTACCTGTATTCTGGTTAATTGTTTCACGATGGTAATCTGAACGATCCTTCTGATTAGTAACTCTGTATGTGTAGATCAGTTGTTCTAAGGTATCTTTTTGACTCTCTAGGCAGTCCAATTCCTGATGCTAAAGTAACCGGCAAAAAAAATCGGGGTACAGCAAAAACATGGGGTATCTGTTAAAAAATAGCATAGCAAGCCGCGAATAAATTGAACGATGAATAAAAAAATATAGTTGTTGGCGCCGTAAAAGAGAGCTGCTTGTCTGATATTTTAGGTGTCCAGGTCAGTTTAAAACAAAAGCCCCGTTTACGGCTACTGAGTGAATATTTGATCCAGTTATAGGCCTATTTCGGGGCAATTGGCGCTGTTGTTGTCTTGAAATGTTGCAGCCAATAACTATCACCTGTGGTGTGAAAATGGATTGTAGCTGTACGAGGTCTGGTAAATCTCTTAAATTCAGAATTAGTACATCAATATGGAATTTGGCATGGCTGTATATGTTACGGTTGAGTATCAAAACCGTTTTACCATTGACAATAAAAAGGCCACCATAATCCCTGCCTTTTTTCCATGCGTGACGGCTAATATGGTTTCCGTCGGTGGCATAATTAATTTTTTTCAGATCGCCGGTATCAGGGGTGAGCGGGTTATAGTATTTCCCTTTTATCAATTCTATTCGGTTCAGGCCGGCAATGTTGTACTCAACCAGGCTTTTCTGCTGCAGGGCAGCCCATTCATCTGCGTTAAGAAGCATCAAAAGAACGATTACTGCGCTTAATCCGGCAAACAACGCGGTTTTTTTCTTTTTCAGTAGAAAAGTGGCCAGGCCTGCAACAGCTAACCAAATCGCCACCAGCTCCAGGCCAGTGATCATCAGGTAATGAAACGAAGGAGGGTTCCATTGCTGTAGCCAAACTATCAGGCGGTCGAAAAAAGAAACAAGCAATGCTGTAAAGGAGCCAACCATCTGCGCCAAAAGTGGCAGGAAACTGAGTGCCAGCACAGCTATACCCAGTACCAGTACCAAACCCATAAAAAGATAGGCTGCGGCATTGGCAACTATGAACAGCAGCGGGAAAATATGAAAGTAATAGATGACCAGTGGCGCAACCAGGATCTCAGCTGCAATGCTGGCGGCAACAGTAGCCCACAAAGCCCGTGCAACCAGATTAGGGGGAGACAGCCATTTGTAAACAGGCCGGTAAAACAATATAAGCGATAAGACTGCGACAAACGAAAGCTGAAAACCTACAGAAAACAACCACATGGGTTGTGCACAAAGCAATATAAAAGCAGTGGCAAATAATTGATTGAGGCTGTTGTTGTTTTTTTCGAACATGATGCCAAATGCGAGCAGCGAGAACATTGCGGCTGCCCTTACAGCTGAAGGAGATGACCCTGCCATAACCACATAGAGCCATACAAGCGGCAGGGCTAGCGCGTACTTAACCCACAGGTACCTGTTGTTTCTTAGCCACCTGAGCAGAAAAGAAATAACCAGGAAGAAAATGGCAATGTTGCCGCCGGATATGGCAATGACGTGAATAATACCCGTCTCGGCATAGGAGCGGCGTAGGTCCTCATCCAGGTTTACTTCATCGCCTAGCAGCATGGCCTGAATCAGGCCTTTGGTCTTTTTATCTGGCAGGTACTTATCCAGCGCTGACATGCACCACTGGTGTGTGCGCTCCATAAAAGGCGTATGGGCCGGATCTCCGGCCGAATACAGCCGTATGTCTTTTCCGGAACAGAACTGCTGGTAAAAGAGGTTATTGCGGTGGCAATAGGTGGCATAATCAAATTCGTGGGGGTTACCAGCATTTTTAACGGGTTCCCATTTTCCAGGAATCAAGATACTGTCGCCTTTGTGCAACAGCATCGGATAACCGTCTTTATACAAATACAGAAAAGCACTGCCTTTTGCTGGCCTGGCATTGCCATCGGGGAATGTATTTACTATACTCAGCTGTAGTTTCCATGTTTTTTCTTTTTCTGCCGGATCTTCTGTAATCCGTGCCAGGCTGGTACTTTTTGAACTGTTGCCAAACCATTGTGTGTCGTTCCGGATATCGCAAAGATGTGAAATTGTAATGCCGGAAAACAGAAGTGTGCCATTCAGCGCAACGGTACTCAATACAGAGGTGAGCATGTTGTTTTTTCTGGCGGAAATAATAACTGTGAACAGTACCCAGAAAAACAACAACAGCGCCAGAGGTGCATATCCGGTACTGTTATTGAACCACCAGCAATCGTAAATAACTATGCCTGCAGCCAGGGGGAGTAGCAGCCTGAAGAAAGGAGCCGTTTCCCAGAAATAGGCGTTATGTAATGGCCAGCGTTTCATTGAATGATCACTGAAACGAATGTACATAAGGATATTCAACAAATAAAAAACGGGCAGCAATCGCCGCCCGTTTCTAAAATGCCAATCAAAATATATTATGCACCAACTGCAGAACGCCTGAAAGCAGTTACTGTAAGGCCTTTTGACACTGAATTCAAATAATCAGCAACGCTAATTGAGCTGTCTTTTACGAAAGGCTGAGGGAGCAAAGTATTGTCTTTGAAGAATTTGTTCAGTTTGCCTGCAGCAATCTTTTCAGCCATATCAGCTGGCTTGCCTTCTGCGATGATCTGCTCAACTGCGATTGCTTTTTCACGGGCAATCATTTCTTCAGGTACGCTTTCTGCATCTACAGCCAGCGGCTTCATAGCAGCTATCTGCATAGCTACGTCTCTGCCTGCAAGAATAATAGCGTCATTTGCAGCCATATTCATACCTACAAGTACACCAATGCGGTAACCCTGATGGATATAAGGAACTACTGCATCGCCAGACAACTGCTCAAAACGGGATACTTCGATTTTCTCACCGATTTTGGCAACCATTTCCATCAGTTTCTCACCGATGGTTGCACTGCCCATGGCTATTGCCAGCAATTCTTCAACAGTTGTGGTTTTTGATGAAAGAGCGAGGTCTGCAACGCTTTGTGCAAAGTCAATAAACTCCTGGTTCTTTGCCACGAAATCAGTTTCTGAACTGAGCGTAATAACGATACCGTATGTATTTTCTGCGTTTGCTTTAGCAATAACCACACCTTCTTTAGCTTCACGGTCGCTGCGGTTAGCTGCAACTTTCTGTCCTTTTTTGCGGAGGTAGTCAATAGCGCTTTCAAAATCACCGTTGCTTTCTATAAGTGCTTTGCGGCAATCCATCATGCCTGCTCCTGTCTGCTGACGCAGCTTGTTAACTTCAGCTGCTGATACTGTTACTGTGCTCATTTTATTTTTATCTTTTAATAATTTTCAAATAAGGTTACAAAATCCGTTATTATCTGAGTAGAGACGCATTGTGTTGCGTCTCTACAAGTTATTTTTCCATTAACCCTTCTGATAGTATCAGGAGTGTAATTTAGTGTTTTGCAGTGCTTGGTCTGCTGCTGCCACCACCTGGTCCACGGCCACTGCCGCCACCTGGTCCGCGACCGCCGCCTGCGCCACGGCTGCCACCTGCACTTCCGCGGCCACCGCCTGGTCCACGACCGGGTTCACCTGCGCCTGCGCCGGCACCACGTCCGCGACCACGTCCACTACGACGGCCACCGTCACCATCTTCTTCAGTTATTTCAAGGCCACGCATTCTTTCTGATGTTTCGTCAGCATTTTCATCTTCGTTTTCCTTCACCTGTGCACGCTCCTGCAGCCCTTCGAGAATTGCAGCAGTGAGGTACTGAGTGATGATTGCGATAGATTTTGTAGCATCGTCGTTTGCAGGGATAGCAAAGTCAACCTTAGTAGGGTCACTATTAGTGTCAACCATAGCAAAGGTTGAAATTCCCAGGCGCTTTGCTTCAGCAAGAGCGATATGCTCGTGGCTGATATCTACCATGAAAAGAGCGGCAGGGATACGGCCCATTTGAGCAATACCACCCAATACTTTTTCCATTTTGTTTTTGCTGCGGGTAAGGGTGAGGCGCTCCTTTTTAGTAACGCTGTCCATAGTACCGTCCTGAAGCATTTTTTCGATGCTCAGCATTTTCTTAACACTCTTACGGATAGTGCTGAAGTTGGTGAGCATACCACCCAGCCAGCGTTCAGTAACATAAGGCATATTCGTTTTCACCGCTGCGTCCACCACGATCTCTTTTGCTTGCTTTTTAGTAGCAACAAACATGATCTTCTTACCGCTCTTAGCGATAGACTTCAGTGCTGCTGCAGCTTCGTCAAGCCCTTCGATAGTCTTGTTCAGGTCAATGATATGGATACCATTTTTTTCCGCAAAAATGTATGGGAGCATTTTAGGGTTCCATTTTTTCTTCAGGTGACCGAAGTGTACACCAGCTTCGAGGAGCTGTTGGTGTAATGTTTTATTATCTTCCATTTGAATAATTTCTTGTTGGTTAAAAAAAATAATGTACCTGTACCATTAACGTTTAGAGAACTGGAAGCTTCTACGCGCTTTACGTTTACCGAATTTCTTACGTTCAACAGAACGGCTGTCGCGGGTAAGTAATCCGTCTTTCTTCAACAGCGGGCGATATTCTGGATTCACCTCACAAAGTGCACGGGAAATAGCCATTTTAATAGCTTCAGCCTGCCCTTTTGGGCCGCCACCCTGTACATTTATCACGATGTCGAATGAAGTAACTACATCAATAGTTTTTAATGGCAGCTCTACCTGATTCTGCAGGTACATTATCGGAAAATAAGCCTTATATTCCTTGTTATTTACCGTGATGTTGCCGGTGCCTTTGCTTATATATACGCGGGCAACTGCTTCCTTCCTGCGGCCAACTGCGTTTTTTTGTTTTTCCATTTTATTTAATGGTTTAATTATTATTTAAATCTTGTTTAAGAATTCTTCCGGTTACGGTTAAAACAACCGGTGGAAGCCCTTTCAGGGGTTTATGCGTTCAGTGGTTTTGGATTCTGTGCTTTATGCGGATGCTCAGCCCCTTCGTATACGAACAGCTTTTTGTACATCGTACGGCCCAGCCTGTTTTTAGGAAGCATACCTTTTACAGCGCGCTCAATCATGAGGTTAGGGCGGCGGTGATTCATTTCAACCGCAGTTTCGATTTTCTGACCGCCCGGGTAACCAGAGAAAGTCTGGTATTCTTTTTCATCCATTTTGTTGCCTGTAAGTACAACTTTAGCAGAATTGATTACAATCACATAATCACCGCAATCGAAGTGTGGAGTGAAATATGCCTTGTTCTTACCGCGCAGTACTGATGCGATTTTGGAACTCATACGGCCAAGTGTCAGGTTGGTTGCGTCTACAACATACCAATCGCGTTTTACGATTTTCTCGTTTGCGGATTGTGTTTTAAAACTTAAGTGTCTCATTTTCTTACAAATATTTTTTGTTCAATAGCTTCTGCCAGAAGCAGGTTAAATAAAAATAAAACCGATAACAGATTTTATTTGGGAGCGCAAAGGTACAGGTGAACAGTGAATGCACCAAGAAATTCATTAAGAAATTTTATGTCACCGTTATAAGTCATTGATTATCAATAAAAATGAGGCGATATTTTTTTCATCAACCCGTGTGGAGTTTGTAAAAACAAGCAGGTGGGAAGGTGAAAATTGAACCTGACGTTACTTTATCTTGAATATCAGGAACAAAATGAAAAAAATCATAAACAGCCCGGCCGTAAACAGCACAATACTAAATGCACTGATATAGAGCCAGTCTGAAAACGGCCGTACAATATGATGGCCATTATCCCGGAAAAACTGATTGAGTGCTCCGGCAAGCCCCGATACAACCCCCGCAAACAAGATCACCTTTGCCCTCCTTTTATTCATAATTGTACAACAAATGATTATAAGCTATAAAATGATACAGGCATAACAATAATGTAGGCCAAAAAATCCGGCGTTTGATTTAAACTGCAATCTATTGTAAAATGCATTTTGCCCAAAAATTTGTTTTTTGCTTAGGCCAGTTGCATGGCAGGTATTTACATTTGAGATGTTATATAAACAGCCAACAAATATTTATTGCCGGAGATTTGAAGAAAACACAAAACCCAGTGAAATTGATTTGAGCAAATAATCGGGTGAATCCTTTGATTATTCGCAATGTTGTAATAAATTCACCCCAAATTATCCCTCGGGCCTTGTGTGGCACGGGCGGATATCAGTTGTTTTGTGATCAACAAGCGCATTTTTTAAATAGAAAAATATGAAAAGATTTTGTTTACTATTTGTATTGCTACTCACTGTTGGAATACATGCATTCGCTCAGAATACCCATACGGTTACCGGTAAGGTTTTAGATGAGAAAGGCAATGGTTATCCGGGTGCTGGTGTATCCCTGAAAGGAACGCAAATAGGAACTGTAACTGATGCAAACGGAGACTTTATGATTGATGTGCCGGATGGCACAAACATCTTCGTGATACAGGCAGTGGGCTACAACAATGTGCAGGTGAAAGAGACTGACCAGGCGATACAGGTAAGGCTGCAGCGCAAGTCGAAAGAACTGGAAGGTACTGTTGTAACTGCCCAAACCATCAGGAGGGAAAAGAGAGACCTTGGCTACAACACCACTACTGTAAACAGCGAAGACCTTACAGCAGCTAACAACGTGAGTGCAATTTCTTCTTTGGCAGGTAAAGTAGCAGGTGCTAATATTACCAGCTCTACAGGCGGGCCAGGCGGTTCTACAAGGGTAATTTTAAGAGGTGAGAATTCAATCGTTGGCAACAACAATGCGCTGATAGTTGTAGATGGTGTTATCATGAACAACTACGACCGTACCAGGTCAAACGAACTGGAGCAGGTAGATTTTGGTAACAGTGCCAATGATATTAACCCGGAAGAAATTGAATCAGTAAACGTTATTCAGGGTGCACTTGGTTCGGTACTGTACGGATCGGCTGGTGCCAAAGGCGTTATCATGATTACTACAAAAGCTGGCAAGCACAGCGAGAGCGGCAAAGCCAGCAAAATGGAAGTTACTTACAAAGCAACCTATACACAGTCTGACATACTTAAATATGCCGAGCTGCAGCACACTTACGGCCAGGGCAACCTTTATCAGGGTATTTCTGATGACCGCCGTGAAAACTTCAGCTGGGGTTACAAATTTGATGGCCAGCTGCGCCCATGGGGACAGGTTATTGACAACAAACAGCTGGTGAAGCCTTATGTAGACCAGCCAGACAATGTGAAGAACTTTTTCAATAACGGCAAAAACCTGAACAACTTTGTTTCGCTCTCCGGCGGCAGTGAAACATCTACTTACTTCCTGTCGCTGGATGCGGTGAATACATCGGGTGTGGTACCAAACACTTTCTACAACAAATACAGCGTTCGTTTCAACGGCACTACGCAGCTGAACAACCATTTCTATTCAGCGGTTAATTTCAACTACATCAACAGCTATTCAAGGGTAGAAAGCAGCGGGCAGGCTACCGGCTCTGTGCTGGATAACCTGTATGAAACCGCACGCGACATTCCGATACAGGAACTGAAAAACGTAAACAACCATTTTTATTCCATGCAGTACCTTGATACTGGTGGCGTTGAACGTTACGGATATTATGGTGCTTACTACAAAAACCCATACTGGACTGCAGAGCATTACGACAACCGTAATAAAAGCGATCAGATTTTGGGCGACGTGAAAATCGGCTACAAAAAAGGTGAGTTTAATATTTATGACAGGGTAGGCGCCAACATTTCTTCTGACAGGTCGTACTACAAATCACCACAGATAAATGCTCAGCCAAACGACCCGCTGTATTCAGGCTTGAACTATATTTCTCCGGGCGGATATGCTCAGAGCAACTACACGGGCTTCAGGATGTACAATGACCTGATTGGCAATTTCCATCATGACCTGAGTTCTAATTTCGGCATGAACATCAATCTGGGCCACAACGTAACCATTGCATCTGATGAGTCACTTTCGGATGTGATAGACCCCGGAACAAACGGGCTGGTACAGCCTAATTTTTATAACCTGAGAAATAATCAGGGGCCTGTTGATGCCGACAACCCTATTCACAAGCACAGGAACTGGGGCATTTATGGTGATTTCATTTTTAACTACCAGAGGGAATTATTCCTTGAACTGACCGGAAGAAATGACTGGTCTTCTGCACTGAAACACCACGAGAATTCTTATTTCTACCCTGGTGCCAACGCATCGTGGGTGTTTACTGAGCGCCTCAAAGGAACAGGGTTTAAAGAGAAATTCCTGAACTATGGCAAGATCAGGGTAGGTGTGGCAGGCGTGGGTAATGACCCAACCGAATATGCCAACAACAGAGCCGGCTTTACTCAGGCGCCAATCAGCAGTTCGTTTGGTACTATCAGGACTCCGTTTAACTCAATCCCAACTTACCAGATTCAAAACAGCTTCGGTTCTGAAAACCTGAAGCCAGAGCAAACACGCGAATTTGAAATTGGTACAGACCTGTCGTTTTTCAAAGACCGTTTAAGCGGTTCGTTTACTTACTATAACAAGCTTACACGCAAACTGTTGACGCTGGTTCCGGTTGCACCTTCTACAGGATATCAGTTTGAGTGGCAGAACATCGGTGATATCAGCAACAAAGGTGTTGAAGTATCACTGAGGGGTGCGCCAATATCAACAAAATATGGTCTGCGGTGGGAAGTATTTGGTACCTACACGCACAACGTGAATACGGTAGAAAGCCTGACCAGCGGCCTGGACCATGTGGTGATAGGTGGCTACAGCGGCATGTCCATCGTAGCAGCAGTAGGCAAGCCTTATGGTACGTTTTATGCAGCAGACATCCAGTACTATGGCAATCATCCGGTAGTGGACAAGAACACTGGCCTGCCAATAGCTACCAGCAAACCTGTTTATCGTGGCTCTTTCCAGCCTGACCACATAGCATCATGGGGTACCGACCTTTCATTTAAAGGTGTGAAACTCCATGTACTGTTTACCGGCAAGAAAGGCGGGCAATTCTACAGCCGCAATAAAATGAATATGGACTTTAACGGTACTTCAACCGAGACTACTGTTAACAACCGTAACCCATATGTGCTGCCAAATTCAGTATACCAGGTGGGAACTACCAACAACTACCTGCCTAACACAACAGCAATGTCTCCTTATGACTACTACACTAACGTAGAAGGAACTAATCTGCCTGCGCAGGGTCTGGTTAACGCAAGCTATGTGAGGCTGCAGGAGGTTGCTATCTCTTACAAGATACCTCAGAAGTTTTACAAGCGCTCACCATTCGGATCACTTGAAGCCGGTATATTCGGAAACAATCTGATTCTGTGGACAGCTACCAGCAATAAATATGACGATCCAGAAGAAACATCAAATGGTGCAACAGGAAACGGACAAGGATTTAACTATACTGCACGCCCATCACTGAGGAACTACGGTGCGTACATAAGAGTTACTTTCTAAACCATAATTATTAAATCACAGTATATGTCAGGTAATAAAAAGATTATAATTTCTGCTGCGATGCTCCTTGTGCTTGGGGTTTCTTCATGCCGGAAATTTATGGATGTAAATGATAACCCGAATGTGTCGCCAACGGCAACAGTGCAGACGTTACTGCCGGCTTCGCAGCTGCTGGTAGCATCAGCCCTGGGTGTTGAGCTGCAGATTCATGGCTCTATATGGGGTGAGTACTGGACACAGTCGCCAAATGCAAGCCAATACAAGACACTGGAGCAGTATTCTCCCGGACAGGACGATTTTTCTACTCCGTGGGATAACCTGTATGCTGCAGGTGAGAATTTTTACCAGTTATATAACCTGGCCGATTCTCAGCACAAAAAGCAGTATAAAGCCATTGCACTGATTATGAAAGCTTACACTTTTCAGCTGATTACTGATGCGTGGGGCGATGTGCCATACAAACAGGCATTGAAAGGCCAGTTTGCCGACAGCAATATCCTGAATCCTAAATACGATGCACAGAGCGCAATTTATGCAGGTTTACTGGCAACGGTTGACTCTGGTTTGAAACTGATCAATCCGAGCGATAAAGTATTGCCTGGCTCTGATGACCTTATTTACGGTGGAGACATGACCAAGTGGCGCAAATTTGCGTATACGCTTAAGCTGAGAATGTATCTGCGTATGAGCGAAAAATCACCATCAGCAGCTAAAGCCGGTGTGGTGGCGTTGTACAATGATCCTAATCTGGCTCTTATCGGATCTGGTGATGATGCATTTATCGGGTTTGGATATTCTACCTCAAACAAGAGTCCGCTGTATGCTGAGGCCAGCTCAACAACTCTGGGCAGCATTCAGAACCTGGTGGGCAGCAATACATGTATTGACAGCATGAACAACAACGGTGACCCACGTGCTTATGTGTTTTATGAGCCGTTGTCAAACGGAGCAATTGCCGGTATACCACAGGGCGATTACAGCACTCCGGCGTTGACCAGTTCATTCAGTATTCCTAGTGTGTATGTAGCCGGAAATGCTCAGAATTCAGCATCAGGCAAAGCACCTGTGAATTTCCTTACCGGCTATGAAAGTCTTTTCCTGCAGGCAGAGGCTGTAGCAAGAGGATGGGTAGGTGCCAGCTTTGGCTCTGATGATCAACAGTTGTTCTACCAGGGTATACAGGCCAACTTTGCTTACTACAGCACAGGCCTGAATGCAGTTTACGGTGCTCCGATAACATCTGCGATTGACTCAGATTATATTTACGGCGCAATGCTGGGTGGTTCTTCAGCTACTCCTTCGCCAGGCTACTGGGTGGTATATCCATCTGCTGGTACTGTGGCTGAGAAAGTTCGTCACATCATTACACAGAAGTGGTTTGCAATGTGCGGTAACCAGGGCTTTGAAGCATGGACCGAGCAGAGGCGCACAGGATACCCTGATTTCTTTGTAGTATCTAAAAACTCATTAACCGGCACTAACCTGCCAAAGCGTTTCCTGTATCCTACATCTGAGAGCACCAGAAACTTTAGTTTCCCTGGTGTTGCTCCGCTGACTTCGAAAATGTGGTGGGATCTGTATTAATAAATAGTATTTTTAAAAGGTATAAAAATGAGAAGAATATTAATATTGTCAATTGCTGCTGCCTTAGTGATTACAGGTTGTAAGAAAAAAACCGGTACTATTTCTACCCCGGTTACTGTATCTTATCCAATCATCACTATATCAGGATCTCAGTATGTGAGCATTCGTGTAGGCGGGTCATTTACTCCTCCTTCGGCAACAGCATGGGATACTTTTTATAAGGAGAAGCCTACGGTAGTAAAGAACCTGGGTACGCTGGACAATACCAAGCCAGGGCTGTATACAGTAACCTATTCTGCCAAGAACCACTATGGTTTTGAAGGTACAGCCAATGTATACGTAGCAGTAACTGATGTATCAGACTCACTGGACCTTTCTGGTTACTACATCAGAACGGTATCGCCTGCCAACCCAAGCAGGGTGGCATTTGTGACCAAACTGGGCCAGGGATTATTTATGACCAGCAATGTGGGTGGCGTGGATACAGGCAACTCGGCAACAGGTGCTGTGGTGAGCGCAGTATTTGCGGTGCTTGACCCAACTACAATTGATTTTGGCAACCAGCTGACCAGTGCAGGTACACTCACAGCTAACACAACCTCGCTTTCATTGGCAGTAGCTGATACAACATTGAATTATGCTTTGTCGCTCAGCGGATTTGGTACTCAGGTGAGGACATTCAAAAAACAATAACAGTAATACTTTTTATAAGGAAACTCCCCGCATACCGGGGAGTTTTTCTTTTTGAGGGGATTTGTGCTGCGGAAGGCGGGTAATAGCCGGTGGAGATGGCCCGAAAGCACACAATGCAGCTACTTTTTATGATTGTATTGCATTTTTAACAAATTTTCCGTTTCGCAGCCATTATATTTGCGCCCTAATACAGATTTATGCGCAGGATTCTTGCCTCAATGGCTCTCTTAATAGTATCGTTAACTACCGTGCATGCACAGGAAACTACTGAAAAAGTGAACGCCAATGCTGTTCCGTCGGCATTGTCGAGGCCTTCGCGTGATTTTGTAATGATTGATTTTTTGTACAACACCTGGATCACCAAGCCGGACAGTGTTAAAATAAAGAGCTTCGGGTATGCCTTCAATGGTTATCTGTGCTACGATTTCCCAATCAAGAAAACCCACCTGAGCTTTGCTGCAGGGCTGGGTGTGAATGTAAATGTTATATACCTCAACAACCAGGTAATGCGCTTTACGGATACCGGCACGCTGGGGTCAACAGTGCGGTTTATTGCTGATACCAATAACTACAAGAGAAACAAATTTACTACCACATACCTGCAGGCGCCATTTGAGCTGCGTTATTTTGGCAACTCTGCCAACCGCAACAAAGGTTTTAAAGCGGCTCTAGGCGTAGAAGTGGGAGTGCTGCTGGGTGCGCATACAAAATCAGTAACATCAGTGAACGGGAACAGTGTGAAATACAAGACAGATACCAAGCGCTACCTGGCTCCGTGGAATTTTGCAGCAACAGCCCGCATCGGCTGGGGCAATTTCAGCCTGTTTGGATCGTACAACATCACCAATGTATTTAAAGACAAAGCAGGGCCAACGATTACACCGCTTGCGCTGGGTTTGTGCCTTACCGGTTTATAATCTTTCTTACAGGCAAGGCCTGCTAACCGGAACTAAAAAAGGTGCCTGAAAAGGCACCTTTTGTGGAAATTTAATTTATGGCATTCGGTTCATCATAAATTTCCATCAAACACACACTAAACCCTGAAATGCAATTAATACAGTTCAAAAACCATACCAGATTTTTTTGCCCGGCTGATTTTAGGTGAATTTTGTGTTTTGGGCGGATGATTATTCTTTGATGAACTTGCCGGTGGCAATAGGCTGATGATCCTGCAACACCCTATACAGATACAGCCCCAGAGGCAGGTGCCGGATATCTATTTGCTCAGATAGCTTGCCGGATAAAAGGGTACTGGTGGTAAGCACTCTGCCGGTTACATCTGTTATCTGAAACTCGGCAAATTCATGGCCGGGGAAGCGATAATGCACTTGCAGCACATCATTAGCAGGATTGGGGTAAACAGATAGTTCGTTGCTGGTTTTGGTGGTGTTTACTGCAAGCTGGGGGTTGTATACTTTGCGGATTGTATTGCTGCCATAATCCGCAACAATCATGCAGCCGTAAGAATCAAATACCAGGTCGGTACAAGTTAATTCAGCGGCAGTTGCCGGGCCTCCGTCACCCGAATACCCCCAGATACCATTGCCTGCTACTGTTGTAATAATACCCGTTACCGCATCAATTTTACGTACAACACCATTCCCAAATTCTGCGATATAGATATTATTCTCTTTGTCAACGATACACCCAGCCGGTTGTGATAATTTAGCATGAATCGCCAACCCACCATCGCCAAAGTATCCAGAGGTGCCGTTGCCTGCAATTGTAGTAATTGTGTGGAATATTGCGTCAACTTTTCTCACTGCGTGGTTCCACTGATCACAAATGATTAGGTTGTCACTTTTATCGAGGCATAAATTCACTGGACCCGAGAACTCAGCATCTATTGCTAAGCCGCCATCCCCCGAGTACCCAACATTTCCGCTTAAATAATGCTTGCTTCCTTTGCCCGCAAAGGTTGTGATGACTCCGGTACTTGCATCAATTTTCCTTACCTTGCAATTGCCATAGTCTGCAATGTAAATGTTTCCTGACTTATCCAAAAATAATCCAGTAGGTATGCCGATTTGGGCATTAGTTGCCGGTCCGCCGTCACCTGTTGAATCGGCACTTCCAACCCCCGTTGGTCCACTACCTGCTATCGTCGAAATAATTCCTGTTTGCCAATCAATTTTTCTAATCCGATTATTGCCTTCGTCAGCAAAATAGATATTTCCTAGTGTGTCAATTTTTACTCCAGTAGGCAAAAATAGTTCTGCATTCGTAGCGGGTCCACCATCACCAGAATATCCGCTACTTTTTTTCCCGGCAATAGTAGTAATATTTCTCGACGCATTGTCAATTTTCTTTATTTTACAATTGTAACCATCTCCTATATAGATGTTATTGAAATTGTCAATGCACAAACTTGCCGGACCATAAAATCTTGCGCCAGTTGCTGGTCCTCCATCACCGCTATCGCTCGCTGGCACAAGGGCTTTACCAGCTATTGTTGTAATAATATTCACCTGTGCATGTACATTTATACAGGTACAAACAAAGGATAATATTATCAGGAATGCTCTCACGACTTTAGGCTGACCATAAAAATAGCACTAAATGTTTGTTTTCTGCTATCTGATTATTGCAACTCAGGTGAGTGGCTTTTGGTTTTTTCGGGCGTTAAATCAATTGCGGGTGTGGGTATCTTAAAAGGAACTGCGGGTATAAATAATCTTTCCTAACTTTATACCAATGGCTAACAGCAATATCCGGCCCTCTAACGATCTGAGTTCTCAGGAAAGGGAGTATGAAAATACGATACGGCCCCAGACGATCGAAGATTTTTCGGGGCAGCCGAAACTGATAGAAAACCTGCGGATATTTATTAAAGCAGCTAATCTGAGGGGCGAATCGCTGGATCATGTACTGTTTCATGGCCCACCGGGGCTGGGTAAAACAACCCTGTCCAGAATTGTAGCCAATGAGCTGGGCGTGAGCATAAAGGAAACCAGCGGGCCGGTAATAGAAAAGCCTGCCGACCTGGCTGGGCTGCTCACCAGCCTTGAGGCGCGCGATGTACTGTTTATAGACGAGATACACAGGCTCAGCACAGTGGTGGAAGAATACCTGTATTCGGCCATGGAGGATTTTAAGATAGATATTATGATTGACAGCGGCCCATCGGCCCGGTCTATACAGCTTACGCTGCATCCATTCACTTTAGTGGGTGCTACTACCCGCAGCGGCCTGCTCACAGCGCCGCTGCTATCGAGGTTTGGCATTAAGTCGCGGCTGGAATATTATAGTGCCGATGTATTGCAGCAGATAATAGTGCGTGCCGCAGGCGTGCTGGAAGTAAAAATCACATCGGATGCAGCCAGGGAGATAGCAGGGCGTAGCCGCGGGACACCACGTATAGCCAACGGCCTGCTTCGCAGAATGCGCGATTTTGCTCAGGTGCTGGGCAATGGGGTTATAGACCTGGGTATAGTATCGCACGGCCTGAGAGCGCTGAATGTAGATGAGAGCGGGCTGGACGATATGGACAATAAGATACTGGCCACCCTTATAGATAAATTTAAAGGCGGGCCTGCGGGCATCAACAATATTGCCACCGCTGTGAGTGAGGAGGCCGGAACCATTGAAGAGGTTTATGAGCCGTTCCTGATTCAGGAAGGCTATATAATGCGTACACCACGAGGCAGGGAGGCAACAGAGAAAGCCTACAAACATCTGGGCCGCACAAAAGACAGCTCGGCAATAACGCTGTTCTAGCCGGTTTGGTTTGGTTATTTAGGGCCGGAGATCAGGTTGAAATCCTTGCAATTGCCTACTGTTGATTAATATTTTGATATATAGATACTGCTATTGCGAAACAGCAATATTTATTAAAATCTGATTGCGACAGGCAATATTTTCAGTTATCTTTGTCTCCCTCCTAAATTTTTTAAGCTTTGCGATTAAAGTCCTTGGAAATAAAAGGGTTTAAGTCTTTTGCAGACAAAACCCACATTGTGTTAGATAATCCGATAACAGGTATTGTCGGTCCGAACGGTTGTGGTAAATCCAATATTGTGGATGCCATACGCTGGGTGATAGGTGAGCATAAAATAAAATCTCTGCGATCTGATAACCTCGACGATCTGATATTTAACGGATCGCGTACCCGTACAGCATCGGGTATGGCAGAGGTATCTCTTACATTTGAGAATACGCGCAATCTGCTGCCTACTGAATTTACTACAGTTACCATCACCAGGAAGTTTTATAAGAATGGTGAAAGCGAATACAGGCTCAATGATGTAAGCTGCCGCCTGAAAGACATTCATAACCTGTTTCTGGACACCGGTGTGAGCAATGATTCGTACGCGATCATAGAGCTGGGCATGGTGGACGACATTATAAAGGATAAAGAAGGTGCGCGCCGCAGAATGCTGGAGCAGGCTGCAGGCATATCTATTTATAAAACCCGTAAAAAGGAAGCCAAGCAAAAACTGGAAGCTACCGAACTGGATATAGCCCGTATAGAAGACCTGCTGTTTGAGATAGGGAATAACCTGCGCACACTGGAGAGCCAGGCAAAGAAAGCAGAGCGGTATTTTAATATAAAAGCTGAATACAAGGAAGTAAGTATAGAACTGGCTAAGGCATCGCTGGAGCACTTTAATGAGCAGTACAGAACACTGAATGAGCAGCATGATGCTGAAACCGATAAGAAGGTAGAACTGGAGGCTTTTGTGGGTACGGAAGAAGCCAGCGTAGAACAGCAGAAAGTAAAACTGATTGAAAAAGAACAGGAGCTGAGCGGGCTGCAGAAGCAGTTTAACGAACTGGTGAACAGGCTGCGCCAACTGGAGAACGATAAGAAGCTGGCTGCACAGCGGCTGGAGCATCTGAAAGAGCGGGAGAAAAGCCTGCGCAATTTTTTGGATGGAGCAGGGGGGCAGTCGCAGAAGCTGGAAGATTCGATAGCATTCTCAGAAAAGCAGATAGCAGAAGAGGAGGCAGGCATTGAAAAGATAAAGCAGGAACTGGAAACATTACGGGCCAGCGTAGATGAAAAGCGCACGGCTTTTGATGCTAAAAAGCAGGTGCTGGAGCAGATGCGTGCCGATTACCAGCAGAAGCAGCGCGTGCAGTTTGAAGCAGAGAAAAAGGTGGCTATTGCTGATACATCTGTAATGAACCTGCAGCGCAGTATGCAGCAGGTGCAGGATGAGAAAGCACAACGCACCGCACAGATAGCACAGCTGAGTACAGAACGCAAGGATACAGATGAGCAACTTGAAGACAAACAGAATGAGCTGCAGGATCTGATTACCAAGCATGAAGAGGTAAAAACCAAGATACTGCAGAGCCAGGAGCAGATGGAAGGGCTGCGGGCGAAACTGGTGGAAGAGAACCGTAAGCTGGATGCCCGCCGCAACGAACATGACCTGCTGAAATCGCTGGTGGAAAGCCTGGAGGGTTATCCGGACAGTATTAAATTTCTGAAGAAAAATAAGGAATGGAATAATGATGCGCCATTGCTTTCGGATGTATTCGTAGCAAAAAATGAATACCGTACTGCGCTGGAAAATGTACTCGATAATTACCTGAACTACTATATAGTAGCCAATACACAGGAGGCTGCAAAGGCAGTGTCGCTGCTGGACAGCAATAAGAAAGGCAAGGCTAACTTTTTTGTATTAGGCCATCTGGGTGAATACAAAGCGGCCGGAACAGACGCACCGGCAGATGCTGTGCCTGCATTGAGTGTAGTAACTGTAGATCCGCAGTATGCAGAACTGGCGAAGCACCTGCTGGGGCATGTGTACATAACCAACGAAGGAGTGGATATAACGCAGGTGGAGCTGAAGAATGGCAATGTGCTCGTGGCCAGAAGCGGCAAAACAATTCGCGGTAAGCACACATTCGGCGGTGGCTCCATAGGGCTGTTTGAAGGAAATAAAATAGGAAGGGCAAAAAACCTGGAACGCCTGGCAACAGAAATACGGGAGCTGACCAATACGACAACAGAACTGAAGCAATATATTGCCGACACGCAGACACTGATCACGGGTTTCAATAACGAGCTGAGTGACAAAGCGATTGAACAAACGCGGCATGATATAAACAGATTGCAGAACCATAGTCTGAACCTGGGCAACAGGATTGAGAACTATGAACACCTGAACCAGAATGCGGACAAGCGCCTGCAGGAAATACAGGATCAACTGGACCATAACAGGGAGAGTATATCTGATACAAGGGAAGAACTGGACAGAATTAATGATATACTGAAAGAGCTGCACGAGACAATACAAACTGCCGACGGCGAATTTAAAGCTGTAGAGCAGGTATTTAATGAAATAACACAGCAGTATAACCAGCAGAACATAGTTTACACAAGGCAGCACAGCAAACTGGACAATCTGCGCCAGGAACTCACATTCAGGAACAACCAGATGGCTGACCTGAAAAAGCAGATTGCTGAGAACAGCGAGCAGTTGCTGCAGATATCCGGCCAGCTGGAAGAAACAGAAAAGCTGCTGCACACCGGCGACAATGAGCTGTATGAATTAATGAGCCGTAAAGAAAGCGATGAGAAAATACTCAACGAAAAAGATAGGGCTTATTATGAAATGCGCAACAGCATCAGCGCGCAGGAGGGTAACCTGAATCAGAAACGCAGGGAAAAAGAACATGCTGAAGCTATACTGAATGGCATAAAAGATAAGCTGAACACCATGAAGATTCAGGTTGCCGGAATGAGTGAAAGGCTGGCTATAGAGTTTAAGGTGGTGCTTGACGAAATACTTGAACAGCCAAGAACGGGTGAACTGACTATAGAGGAGCTCACTGCTGATGCAGAGAAGATGAAGAAGCGGCTGGAGAACATGGGTGAGATCAATCCGACTGCTATTGAGGCTTACAGCGAGATGAAAGTAAGGAATGACTTTATCACCGAGCAGAGAGATGACCTGGTGAACGCCAAGGACTCACTGCTGGCAACCATTGAAGAAGTAGAGAATACTGCCAATACCAAGTTCAAGGAAACATTTGACCTGGTGCGTACCAATTTTGTACAGGTGTTCAAAGCACTGTTTACAGAAGACGATAATTGCGACCTCAGCCTGACGGATGTCAACAACATAGCAGACAGCAATATTGAAATATACGCACAGCCTAAGGGAAAGAAACCGAGCACGCTGACACAGCTTTCGGGTGGTGAGAAAACGCTTACTTCTACGGCGTTTTTGTTTGCCATTTACCTGATCAAGCCGGCACCGTTCTGTATACTTGATGAGGTGGATGCGCCGCTGGACGATGCCAACGTTGGTAAATTCACCAACATGATCCGCAAGTTCTCCGACAACTCGCAGTTCATCATTGTTACCCACAACAAGCAGACCATGGCTGCTGTGGACGTGATATATGGTGTGACCATGCAGGAGCCGGGCGTAAGTAAGCTCGTGCCGGTGGATTTCAGGAGTTTGAATTAAGTTTCAATTTGAGCATTATATTGAGAGCCGCCCCAAAAGGGTGGCTCTTTGGTTAATTAGTGGTAGCATAAAAGCGGTGTACACAGCCGTTTTGGAACTGACAACTAATAGCTGTTTGTTTTCGTATACCTTTGCTGCTCAATTAATCCGGTTGCAGCCGCCTCAATATATAACAGATCTCGATTTTATTGCCGCAGAAGCAGAAGCAAGGGCTGAGGAAAATGACCACTTTCTGCGCTCTTTGCGTACGCTTGATGCGGATGCTTTAGATGCTACTGCACATCTGGTAAACAATGAAGTGTCGTCTGCGATTGACTGCACTGAATGCGGCAATTGCTGCAGCAGGCTGGTGATCAATGTAACAGGCCCAGAGGTGAAAGGTCTGGCTGGCACGCTGGGCATATCAGAACGGGAGACCAGAGAATTATACATTGAAGAAAGCATGGGAGGAAATTGTTTTGTTAACACCATCCCCTGTCATTTTCTTTCTGATAAGAAGTGCACAATATACACAGGCAGGTTTACAGAGTGCCGTGAATTTCCGCACCTGCATAAGCTGGGGTTTAAGGCAAGGCTGGCAGGTACACTCAACTACTACGGTACCTGCCCTATTATATACAATGTTGTGGAAGTGATGAAGCGAAAGACAGGCTTTATTGGCAGTTGACGATTATCTGAAGCCGCTGTAGAAGTACATACAGATACACAGTACAATTGTCACTGCAAGAATGAAGAAAGGCAGCAATTTTTCCAGTAGTTCATTTTTTCTGCGCTCTTCGGTTTTTTCGTCAATAGCTGCCAGTAACACATCATCGCCATCAGCCAGAGTAACAAGCCGCTGCTCTATTTCGTGCAGTTGATCTGTGTTTAGTTTTCTGACTGTCTTTAGTATTTCCCTTACTATCAGGCCGTTGATTTCTTTATTATTATGCTGCAGCAATATTCCCAGATGAGGGTCGCTGAGAATCAGTAAGATGTATGTTTTCAGTGCGTTTGTACTGATCCTGTAGGTGTCCATCCCTGCAATGGCGGTATTCATTTCCCTTGAAACTTTCAGCAGCCAATCTGGTGATACCTCCTCCCTCGTTTCGCTTTTTCTGCCCATGCCGGCCAGCCATCTTTCGTCGTCATAACGGGCTCGTTTGGTGGGGTCAGATAAAACGGAATACGCTTCCTGCAGTTCCTTAAACTGAGCTTCGGCAAGGGTGCTGCCGGCGTTAGTATCAGGGTGGTACCTGAACGCCTGAGAACGATATGCCTTTTTGATATCAGCCTGTGTGGCAGCAGATGGTACACCCAGTATTTTATAGTAGTCCTTCATGCCATCTGGCTTTCATGCACTGCGGTGCCATTGAGGTAATTCTGTGAAAGCAGCAAAAATAGCAGTTTAATTACTTGGTGTCTTTAAATTTCCAGAGGTAGAAACAGGCGTATGTTCTGTAGGGAGACCATTTTGATGAGATTTTGAGCATCTTTTCGCGTAGCCCTTTTTTATCTGTCACATCAAGTTTGTAGATACGTGCCATAGCTGTTTGTATGCCCAGATCATCAACTGCAAATACATCTTCCCGGCCAAGAGTAAACATCAGCAGCATTTCAATCGTCCATTTACCGACACCTTTGATTGGCAGCAGAAACTCAACGATCTCTTCATTGGTCATTTTGCCTAGTTTTTTATCGTCTGCGCCATGCTCCAGCATATACTTAGCGACGTTTTGCACGTAGTGAGTCTTGGCATTAGACAGGCCTATGCCGCGCAATGTATCAAACGGTGTATCAATGATTTCATGGGGTGTTGGCTCATTGCCGCCGTATAGCTGCAAGAATCGTTTAAAAATCACTTCCGCAACCTTGGTAGAGAGTTGCTGGCTCATTATAGAGGCACATAACCTCACGCAGATATTTTTGTGTTTTTTAAGCGGATAGGGTTCTATTGTCTGCAACAATGGAATCAGTTTTTTGTCTTTCGACAGATGTTCCAGTACTTCGGGTTTGATTTTTTGTGCCATTTTATAAATGTATGAAAAGGAATATAACCTGCGATTATATGCGGATAGGATTAGATTTTTTGCAAAATGAATGTACATACATGTATCTTTGCTGAAGAAATAAATGGAGTACGTTTTGCAGCTTAACGTATAACTTTGATTGAAATGCAAAGGAGAACATTATTAAAAGCGGGAGGCCTGCTGGCTCTTGCACAAATTTCAGGTATGTCTACATTATCAGCTTTGGAGGCTTTTGGAAGGGCTCTTGCGCCCTCAGAGAAAATGCCGGTTATGTTTGTAGGGCACGGAAGCCCGATGAATGCAATCGAGGACAATTTTTACCACAAAAGCTGGCAGGAGATAGGCAAAAAACTGCCCAAGCCTCAGGCTATACTATCCATATCGGCACACTGGCTGACTAAGGGAACTAAGGTTACCGGCATGTGCCATCCTAAAACAATTCATGATTTTGGAGGTTTCCCCAAAAAATTGTTTGATCAAGAATACCCGGCACCGGGCTCACCGGAACTGGCCAAACTGACTGCGCAGATGATCACCTACAGCCATGTGCAGACAGATGACAGTTGGGGGCTGGACCATGGCACATGGAGTGTGCTACTGCCTATGTACCCACTTGCAGATATACCAGTGTACCAAATGAGTATTGACTACGATCAGCCACCGAGTTACCATTACGAGATTGGTAAGCAACTAATGAAGCTGCGGGAGAAGGGTGTGTTGATAATAGGAAGTGGCAACCTTGTGCATAACCTGCGCGACATAGACTGGAGCGGAGGTAACAAAGTATACGACTGGGCTCGTGAGTTTGATACCAAGTTCACAGATTGGATGAATAAAGGCGATATTGCCTCTATACTCAATTACCAGAAAATACTGGGTAATACGGCAACGATGGCACACCCTTCATACGATCATTTGCTGCCGCTTTTTTATATACTCGGCCTGCAGCAAAAGAATGAGCACATCACATACTTCAACGATAGGTTTGATATGGCTTCGATTTCTATGAGGTCGTTGCTGATTCGGGCGTAGTGTATTGTTTTCTCACAAAATATACGATAACGCCCAGAGCAATTATGCCCAGCGATCCGAGAATATACTCCCACCTGATACAGGAGTAAATAAATAGCCAGACGATAATACTCAGTATTGCCGGAATTGGGAACAATGGCATTTTATAAGGGCGAGGTTCGCCCTTGTGTTTGTAGTTCCAGGCTATTATGCCCACCGCTTGCGAGACAAACTGCACCAATATACGCATCGTAAGGATAGCCGTGATCACGTCCCCCAGCTTGAACAGCAAGCTGAAAATAAATCCTACTCCGCCTACTGCCAGCAAAGAAACATGTGGGAAGTGATATTTTGGATGCACTTTGGCAAAAACCTTAAAGAAATCGCCATTAACTGCTGCGGCATAAGGTATACGCGAATATCCCAGCATTGCTGAGAAGAGGGAAGACAAGGCAATCACGAGAATGAGCAGCGTAGCCACCTGTGCAACTGCATGGTTGTAAATATGCTCGAAAAATATACTCGCCACAAAATCAGATTTGGCAACAACATCAGCGGGTAGTACGCCCAATATTATTGTTTCCATGCCAAGGTAAAAAATGGCAATACCGGTAATAGAAATGAGTATGCTTTTCGGAATGTTTTTTGCCGGATCTTTGATTTCAGCCCCGAGGTGGCAAACGTTATAGTATCCAAGGTAAGAATAAACTGATTTGAGTGAAGCCTGGCCAAGTGCCACATACAGCAACGAGCTGCCGCTGAAACTGTCTGTGTGCAAATCAAATGCCTGCGCCACATTAAAGTGTGGTATACCAGATAATATCAACCAGATTATTGTGCCTCCTGTTATAATCCAAAGCACCACCGAAATCCTGCCTATGCTCCTGATGTTTCTGTAAAGCAATGCTATCAGTAACAACACCAGCCCGCCGCTAACCATTTTCTTCTGTATATCTGTTACAGGCACCAGGAAAGAGAAGTAATTGGCAAAACCTATAGCCCCGCTGGCAATCACTAGCGGCGCCTGCAGGGTTGTCTGCCAGATGAACAGGAATGACATCAGTTTGCCACCCTTATGCTCTCCAAAGAGTTTTCTGAGGAACACATAGCTGCCACCGGCTTCCGGCCATCTTGCACCCATCTCTGCCCATACCATGCCATCGCAGTAAGCAAGTGCGGCACCCAGCAGCCATGCAAATATGCTTGCCGGCCCATGCATCAGGCTCACGATCAGCGACATGGTTACAAATGGGCCAATGCCCACCATGTCTATCATATTGATAGCTGTAGCCTGCCACAGGGACAGGCCTCTTTCCAGTTTTGGTTTATCTATAGCCGCAGGCATGAATGAGCACACAAAATAAAAAAAATAAGAGGGCTATTCATTAAGCGCCAAAAGAAATATTTTGCCGGTTCAACTATTAATCGTAATATTGCAATGAAACGATTAAAATGGGTATCAGCAAAACAGAGTTATTCACTAAAAAGCAAAATGAACTGGCCAATATTGCAAAAGCACTAAGCCATCCGGCGCGTATAGCCATATTGCAGCATCTGCTGAAAGCCAATGCCTGCATCTGCGGAGACCTGGTAGGTGAGCTGGGTCTTGCGCAGCCTACCATTTCGCAGCACCTGAAGGAGCTGAAACAGCAAGGCCTGATTCAGGGCACTATAGAAGGTACCAGTGTATGCTATTGTATTGACCCTAAAGTGTGGGAAAAGTACAGGAAATTATTTGGTGAATTTTTTGCTGAGGTTAAACAAAGTAACAAAGCCGCCTGTGAACCAGGTTGCTGCTGAACGTAAGAATTAATTGCTATAATCTTCTAAAAATAAATTTTATGCAAACAGAACAGGAATTGAAGGAACTCGTAAGGCAAAAATACAGTGAGATAGCCCTACAGGACAAAGAGACGAATATGAGCTCGTGTTGTGGTGCAGGCGGCTGTAGTACCGAAGTGTATAACATAATGAGTTATGACTACACCAGACTGGAAGGCTACAATGCGGATGCAGACCTTGGTTTAGGATGCGGACTACCTACAGAATTTGCGCAGATAAAAAAAGGTGATGTAGTGGTAGACCTGGGCAGCGGGGCAGGCAATGATTGTTTTATTGCAAGGGCAGTGTCCGGAGAGACGGGAAAGATTATTGGTATTGATTTTACCGAAGCCATGATTGAAAAGGCAAGGGCTAATGCAGAGAAACTCGGGTTCAATAATGTTGAATTCAGATTTGGGGATATTGAAAAAATGCCCATTACAGCCGGTGTGGCCGATGTGGTAGTAAGCAATTGTGTGCTGAACCTGGT
>OMJB01000019.1 GCA_900299255.1 Sphingobacteriales bacterium | reverse complement strand
AGTAGGCGCCGGACAGGTTACTGAGATCGTTAAATAAGAATAACACAATTAGCTATAGAAAACCGCTCCAGTTTTGGGGCGGTTTTTTTGTGTGCGCATTTGGAAATGTTTACTGCACCTTAAGTAATGTTTGCCATTTTCGTTCACGTACCAAAAACTTCAGCGAATCACAAGTTCGGTTTAAAAAATGTCAGGTAGGGACAACAGGCGAACCTCCTTACCATTTCTGAAAAGCAATACTAAATTTGTCTTTTGATAACTTTCGTAAAGAAGCTGAAAAAACTTAACGTAATTCATTAAAACCATAAATTTGGACAGTTTAGGAAATACCTATGGCGAAAAAAAAAGTCAAAGTTGCTGCCCCCGAATCAGTTGAAAAACCTGCTATGCAGGAAAAGAAGACTGTAGTCCGGTCATTGGTTATACCACCTTGGCTGTCCAGCCATTGGATACAGGCTTTCATTGTTTCGGTTATAGCGTTTGTATTTTACGTAAAATCACTGGTTTCATACACATGATTATTTTTTAATTAGGCAGAAAAATAATAAAATTTTTAACAATAAGCGAGTCGTTAACAAATAAAATAACAAATGAATTTGTTAACGAGTCAAATTAAAATATAAAAAGGCCTATGATATTACACTGTGAATACCATAGGCCTGAGTGATTGTGAAAAGTAACCAGTCCAGTTAATTGACCAGACCCCTGTTGCGGAGCATAGGGTTGATATCAGGAGCATGGCCCCTAAAATCCTGGAACATTTTATCGAGATCCAATGTATTGCCGCGGGAGAGTATCATATCCCTGAACTTTTGCCCGTTTTCGCGGGTAAGGCCTCCATGCTCCTCAAACCACTGAAAGGCATCATCATCCAGCATTTCTGTCCACAGGTAAGCATAGTATCCGGCGGCATATCCATTGCTCCATATATGCAGGAAGTAGCTGGAGCGGTAACGGGTTGGCACTTCGGGCAAATCCAGATTGGTTTTATGCAGTGCTTCCTTTTCGTATTTGTCTACGTCCTGCAGTGGATCGTCGGTAGTAAGTTTATGCCACTGGATGTCCAGATCGGCGGCAGCAAGTAATTCGGTGAGTGCGTATCCCTGATTAAATGCAGCAGCTTTTTTGATTTTATCTACGAGAGCCTGCGGCATTGGCTCCCCGGATTTGCAATGCGTTGCGTAGTTTTTAAACACTTTGGGATCCATTGCCCAATGCTCATTGAACTGAGAAGGGAACTCCACAAAATCGCGCGCAGTAGCCGTACCGGACAATGACGGGTATTGCTGGCTGGCGAAAATGCCATGCAGCCCGTGCCCAAACTCATGGAACATAGTTGTCACATCGCTGAAGCTGATCAGTGCAGGCTGGCCCGGTGCAGGTTTGGTAAAGTTGCAGATGTTGTAAATGACAGGCTTGGTACCCAGCAGTTTTGACTGGCCTACTATATTGTCCATCCAAGCACCTCCGTTCTTGTTATCACGCTTAAAGTAGTCGCAGTAAAACAATGCTATGGAGCTGCTGTCTTTATCAAAAACCTCGAACACACGCACATCCTTATTGTATACCGGCAGGTCTTTGCGCTCCTTAAATGTAAGGCCATAAAGCAGGTTGGCTGCATAAAATACCCCCTTCTCCATTACGTTAAATACCTCGAAGTAGGGCTTGACCTGGCTTTCATCAATATCGTACTTGGCTTTACGCACCTGTTCTGAGTAATAGTCCCAGTCCCACGGCTGCAGCTGAAAACCACCTTTTTGCTGGTCTATTACAGCCTGAATTTCCTTAGCTTCCATTTTGGCTTTAGCTGTGGCAGCAGGTACCAGTTTGCTGAAAAACTGTTCAACAGCTTCAGGCGTTTTGGCCATCTGGTCCTGCAGCTGCAGTGTTGCATAGTTGGGGAAGCCTATGAGCTTTGCCTTCCGAGCACGGATCTGTGCAATCCGGGAGATAGTTGCCCTGGTATCATTGGAATCGTTTTTCTCAGCCCTGTTCCAGGATGCATCAAATAATTTTTGGCGGGTATTCCTTACAGACAGCGAAGCCAATAAAGGCTGCTGTGTAGTATTTTGCAGCGACAGCATCCACTTGCCGTTAAGTTTGGCAGCATTTGCATCCTGTGCTGCGGCATCAATAGCCCCGTCTGAAAGGCCGGCCAGTTCCGCTTTATCAGCAATGACCAATGCACCAGCCTTGGCTGCAGCCATCAGTTGGTTAGTAAATTTAGCACTCAGTGAGGCTTCTTCCTGATTCAGCTTTTTCAAACTATCCTTTTCCGGTTCAGTCAGCTTGGCACCAGCAAGTTTAAACTTGAGGTAATAATACTCCACTAGCCTGTTTGACTCCTGATCCAGCTTAAGCTCAGCACGATGCTCGTAAATGGCCTCTACCCTTTTAAATAATTTTGCGTTCAGGAATATTGCATCATTAGTTGCAGCAAGTTTGGGTGCCACTTCCTCCTGTAGCTTTTGCAGGTCAGGATTGGTATTGGCACTTGTGAGCAGGCCGAACACACCGTTTACCCTTCTCAGCAGCTGGCCGCTTTTCTCCAGAGCCACAAAGGTATTTTCAAACGTAGGCGCAGCTGTATTATCTGCAATTTTCTGCACTTCAGCCAGCTGCTGTTTCATTCCGGCTTCAAGAGCAGGTTTGAAGTCACTGTTCTTTATGTGATCAAAATCGGCAGTCTGAAACGGCAGCGTACTAGCTGCAGCAAATGGATTGTTTGGAGACATAGTATCACTGTTTACAGTAGTTTGCTTGCCGGCATTACCGCAGGATGCAAATATTATAGCCGACGAGGCCAAGGAAAGAATTGTGCCGAATTTCATAAATCAGGTAATGTTTGGTAAATGAACGCAATAAAAATAAGTAAATTATTCCACGGCGAAATGCCACAATGGAAATACCCCCCATACAGGGTTATTCAGCAGGCGCAGCTACCTGAACTGCCGGAGAATAATCGCTAACCAGCCCGGCAACAGTGAGAGCACGGAGCCGGAATTCATACGTGGTGCCGGCAGTTATTTTCGGTACAGTGTATTCCCTTGTATTTTTTTTCAGCTCTTTAGGCGAGGCTACCGCAGCACCGTTCATGTACAGCATGAAACCTTTAAGGTCAGTTATCTCCGGGTATTGCCACTGTACA
Organism: Sphingobacteriales bacterium; assembly: GCA_900299255.1. GTDB lineage: Bacteria > Bacteroidota > Bacteroidia > Chitinophagales > Chitinophagaceae > Nemorincola. Next base: position 7,465 of record OMJB01000019.1, on the reverse strand, counting down.
GTGATCTTGTTTGTATCTGCATGAGTTTTTGAAATTACCGGAACCGGCAGCTCTGTGGTAGAGGCCTGCACCGTTAATGTGTCACTGGGCGCACTTTCAACACCTGATTTTTTGACTGCAATAACAAAAAATTTATACTCACCCGCTACAGCCTCAGGTACAGGGTACCTTATCATATTACCCGTAACATTTTCTCTGAACAAATCGAACTTATCGTTATCGGAGGAGGAACTAGATACGTACACTTTATAGTGGTCGGTAATGGAGTCGCCAGCCAGTTTTTTATCCCAGCTTAATTCTATCAGGCTTTTCTTGCCGGATGCGGTTATGTGCTGCCTGAGGTTATATGGTTTTGGCGGCTCATTAACAGGGAAGTAGCTGTACAGCCTTTCTGGGCCTGCAATCTCAGACCGGTCGTTGTAAACCGCTGTGACCCGGAATCTGATATAGGCACTTATGGGCGAATTAGTCTTATCAATGAACGAACGGGCGGACACAGGCAGCTTAGGCGAAACCTGCTTATAACCGTTCGGCATATTGTCCTTTTCAACATAAAATCCCTTGATGAACTTTTCGTTTTCTGCAGGAAAACTCCATTTAACGCTGATGCCATCTTTGAAGTAATACCCCAGTGAACTGATTGCCTCCACTGCCGCCTGCTTATATTCTGTAGGATGTTCGGCCGGAAAATAACTGTAGGAGCGGATACTGCCTTCTATACCGAAAACAGACTCTGCACTGATACTGTATTGAATCGGTATGGCACTATTGGCCGATTTGTCGAGCCATGAAAATTCAGTAGAATCCTTAGGGTTGGAATTTGTTTTGATAGGTTCATTGTTTAAACGTATTCCCATGCGGTAAATATTGAATCCTGATACATTCCCTGCCTTCATCTTCTTCGGGTCTGCATTCCAAATTACCCTTACTCCGCTGCTGCCAATGGCAGACCTTGAAGTAATATCACTGACTGCATTCAGATCCGGCACCTCACCATAGTTCCATGATACGGATGCCAGTAGCTTTCCGGTACCTGCCACAAAAACCCCATACTTATAGTCTGTTTTATTAACAACAGAATGATCGGCAAATCCGAACCCGAACATAACCGCCAGGTCGTAGTCTGCACCGATAGTTTTATTCAGGCTGCTCAATGTTTTGTCACCGGCACTCAGTTTACGGATAAAAGAAGCATCGGTCTGTGTTAGCTTACGGGCAGATAAAAGTTTGAACAATTTTGCCTTGAGCTTGCTTTCCTCACCCTTTGTTACTCCCTGGTTTTGGAAATTCCTTTTCATATCAACACCCGGAACAATGGGCTCTGAATTGAGTTTTACCCAGTCCTGCATACCTTCCTTTCTCTTCACATCAAAACCAGTAACATCATTGGAGATAGAGCTGAGCGTCCAGAGCAGCTTTACATTTTTCCCGTCGGGGCTTTGCACCAGTAGGCCTGACTGCTCCTGCTGAGCATGGAGCTGAGTGACGCAGCATAATAAACAAAACAACAACCATTTAAAATCAATCATCCGCGTACAACTATTAGCCTGAATTACCATTAACTTTTCAACGAGCATGCAAAAATATCTAATTTCCGGCATAAGCGTTGCCACGCAGGCAACAATTAGCCATTGTGCTGATCGCTCTTCTTGTTTTTATGTTTACGGATATAGATGATAACACTGACAAGTAATAAAAGGCTTGCTGTCCACGACCCTGCCATAGCCAAGCCCTTATAAGGATAATTGTACACCTGCGCCAGTGTCAGGTACATAGCACAGATCAGCCAGATAACACTCAGAATAATCACTATTGACTTGTTCATAACGGATGTTTAAAGATTAAAAATCGGGTGGTAAGTTCAGATGCCCGCTTGTTTTCTTTTATTGCATCGCAAGCATATATTCTACTATTTTCTTTGCCGCGTTTCCATCTCCATACGGGTTTGAACGGCCGGCCATTGTGTTGTAAGCCTCGGTATTGGTCAACAGATTCATTGCTTCCTTAAATAACAATGCGGAGTCACTGCCTACTTTTAGCACGGTGCCAGCATCAAGTGCTTCGGGCCGCTCGGTGGTGTCCCTTAGCAGTAAAACAGGCTTACCCAGCGATGGCGCTTCCTCCTGCACCCCTCCGCTGTCGGTAAGAATCAGTTTTGCGTTATTCATGAGCCACAGGAATTCGGGATACGCAAAAGGCGGTGTAAGGTGTATAAGCGGGTTGCCACCCAGCATCTCCTGAACAACTTCTTTTACATTGGGATTCAAATGAACGGGGAAAATAACAGGCGTATTGGATTCAGCTACAATCTGCAATATAGCCTGGCAGATGTTCCGCACACCATCACCGAAATTCTCCCTGCGGTGCATTGTAACCAATATATAATCCCGTATATGAGCCAGCTGAAACTGTTCGATCCCCGAAGGTATGGCGTGTTCAATTTTTTTAAGACCGAGAAACAGCGCATCAATACCGGTATTACCGGTAATCAGCATTTTATCTGCCGGAATGCCCTCCTGCCGCAAATTATCCATTGCCTGCTCAGTGGGCGGAAAATGAAAATCTGCGAGGCGTGATGTAATTACCCGGTTTATCTCTTCAGGGAAAGGGGAATACTTGTTGAATGTGCGCAATCCTGCTTCAACATGCAGCAGTTTAATCCTGTTGTAAAAAGCTGCCAGCGATGCGGCAAATGTGGTATGTGTATCTCCCTGCACTATCACAATGTCCGGCTTTTCAAGCAGCAGCACCTCATTAATCTTCGTAAGCAACTTTGCCGTAAGGGCTGCCAGCTGCTGGTTGGGCTCCATCACATCAAGCGATATGTGAACCGGGATGCTGAAGAAGTCGACAACCTGCTGTAACATTTCTTTGTGCTGACCCGTTGAGCAAACTACGATGTTAAATCGATCGTTCTTCATTAACGCATCAACAACCGGAGCCAGCTTTATTGCCTCGGGGCGGGTGCCAAAGAAAATCATTACTTTCTGCATGAGTGCTGCTAGTCTTTAATTGCAGGTATCAGTTCTGTTCCGGTTTGTTGATACAGAATAAAGAACTTACCCTTTGTGCTGCGAAAATAATCTATTTTATAACCCTGCGGCAAAAGAGATTGCAGCAGGAAGGCATCCTCCCATTCGGGAACGCCCACTTTGGTGAGGTAATTTTCCTCGATCACTGCTGCAATAGCCGGGTGATTGTAGTGTACGTTTGCTGACTCTCTGAGAACGCTTCTGCCAAAAAAGGCAAATGAGGGCAGAATAACAACTACAGGCAATGCATATTTAAAAATGGCGCTCATCCGGTTATTCTTAAACACTATGAACAGGATGTAAGTAACAGCAAGGCTGCAGAAAGGAAGTGCAAAAGAATGGTAACGGAAATACAATGATGTGTAATGCCCAGACTTAAGGCTTAACACCAGAAGCAGCACCGTGCTTACCGCACCAAGGGCAAACACAAGTTTCAGAGTAGTTTTTTCGTGCCTGCTACCTGCGGCCAGCCAGCCAATAATGACGAGTGCAACAACAGCAAGGAATGATATGACAATAACAGGTGTACCCAAACTGAATGCCGGGAATACCATTTTGAAATTCATAGACATATACTTCAAGCTGCGTAACAGCGCCTCTGAAATATGAAATCCGTAGTTGGCATAACCTTCTTCGATGTTCCGGCTCTGCCCTTTCATTACTCCGATGCCACTGTAGGCAGCCACAAAAAACAGCACAAGCGGGATAAGCGGAATCAGCACTGCAACCGCGTTTTTAACAGTAAACAGTTTCTTTCCCTTCAGGAAAAAGAGCGTCGCCAGAAAGATCACGATGATATAGGCAGTGAGAAAATGAGACAACACTGCGCACACACTAAAAAACGAAACCAGAAAGAGGTACTGGGGGCGTTCTTTTGTATTCAGGTAACTAAAAAAGAACACGGCTGCCAGTGTTACAAATGTGGTGCCCATGCTGTAAGCCCTTATTTCGTGGCTCATACTGATAAAGTTGAGATCAGTCACCAGCAGGAGAACCGCAAGCCCTGTAAACAGCGAGTCTCTAAAAAACTGCCTGCTCAGGAAATAAAATGCAATCAATGTAACAACTGCACAAAGTTTTGACAACAGCATATATGCGGACATGCTGCGCCCGAATAGCTTCGTTATCCAGTGCAGTTTAAGGTTGTACAGAAAACTATTGGCATTATCGTTTACTGTTGCCGTAAATACATGAGAAGAGTTGTTAAGTTGCTCAATATCTGCTGAATGTACAACGGCTGTATCGGCGAACTGCAGATGGGTATCGTGGCTGATGCCTTTGCTGCACAGAACAGATACTGTTTCGTCATACCAAATTTCTTTTTTGAACGGCAGAACCAGGACAATCAATATTGCAGCTATCAGGCAAATGATGTTGATCTTTTTGCTCAGATCATTACCTACTGACAGCATAGTATCGTTCATCAGGAAATCAGGGTTTAAGTTTACCTGTTTTATAGTCGAGCAGCAGCTTAAGGGTTTGCTTCATAGTGCGCTGCACATCCATTTTTGATTCTCCCTGCTTCAGGTCGTAACGCAGTATCATGGGTATTTCGTTCATGGTAGCACTTTGTCCGGCTACTTTCAAAAGTACCTCCACCATGCAGCCAAAACCTTTCTGAGTGATAAATTTATCTCCATACACCTTGATGGTCTTCTTCAGCATATCTACCCTATAAGCCCTGAAGCCACAGGTGTAATCCTTTATACCCTCAAAACCCACCAGTATCCTGAACAAAAAACCGGCAGCCCAGCTAAAGAAAGTCCTGGAACGCTTCAGCCCTTTTATACGCGCGCCCGGCTGGTAGCGGGATGCTATAACAAGGTCGCTGCCCTCTGCTACCTGCTGTGCCATCCGCTGAATAAGAAACGGATTCTGGCTGTCGTCAGCATCCAGTGTTACTACTATGTCAGTGTCCTTTAATCCCTCTATTGCCTTGCGCATGCCCGAGTTGATAGCATTGGCCAGCCCGCTGTTGGGCTGAATGTCCAGCACCGATATTGGAATGTCGGCTTTGAAATTTTGTGCAACAGATAATGTATTGTCTTTGCTGCCGTCATTTACCACAAGCACGCTGGCATCCCATTTGTATAAATTGAAAGCATCATTGATCTTGCTCAATAGTGGCGGCAAAGAATCTTCTTCATTATAAGCCGGTAAAACTATTCTGATATGCATGTACTGGTGCTTTAATTTTGTCTTTACATCTTTTGATGCACAATTGGTTTCAGAGATGGAAGGCTTATGGTTGCGAAGTTATCTAATTTACCTTACTTATTCAATGCCGGCCGTTATGTTACTCCAGCCGATACTTTTAAAAGAACCACACAACACCGCTGTAGAAATACCAGTGAAAAAGCTAAAAAGCAATGATAAAATTACATGGTGCCGGCAAAAATATAGGCCAGACTACCCTTCTCGAAAAGCCTTGTTAATCACCTGGCTCCAACAAGATTACTACAAAGCAAGGGCTGCTGCGGTATGCAGCCCATATTAACTATTTGAGCAGGTACATCACTCTTACCGCCCACAGATTATTCGACTGGTCTGACCTGGCATAGGCTGGTGGTGGCAGCTGGGTGCGCACAGGCATAAGTGAATACTGGAAACGAATGTTCAGAAACAATCCTTTCCACAAGTGTAGCTCTACGCCTGCAAGAAAATCGAATGCGTCTTTTTTAAATGGATACTGATTGTTGAAATCCATGGATGTAACAACATTGCTGAGCGTATCCAGAATAACATTTACCGTTTCTTTGCTGTTAACCAGCCGGCCGTAGGATACCCCCAAGCCAAAATGGCTTTTGCGCTTATCGAAATAATTGATCATCAGCGGCACCTCAGCATAGTTGAGGTTTATTCCATATTTAGCAATGTAAATACTGTGATCCTTGGGTGAGTATTGTCCTAGTTTGCTTTGGCTGCCTTTTTGCGAATACAGTATTTCTAGGCTCAGAGCCACATGTTTGGCAAGCTGAGCATACACAATTGCACCGGCATTTACACCAATTTTCCGGTACCCGGCAAACCAGTCGCCGTCTACCTGAGCAAAATTCGCTCCGGCAACCAGCCCGCCATAAAACACTTTCTTTTCCTCAAGATATAACCCATGCGGTTCATCATCTTCTGCATCCTGTGCCTGCAAAACACCGGGAAACACAGACGAAATAATTGTAATGATCAGAAGTGCCGCGAATTTTCTACTTTTATTCATCGAAAAAGAATAAGCTCCATACCAGATTGACGTTTTTTTGGCAATAATCTTGGGTATAGCTTACTAAACATGAACAATCTGCAATAATGAGTTTCAAATATACGCCAAACACACTAAAAAAATTAGAAGAGCTTTTTGATGAAGCACGATACATTATACGTTACGAAAAAGGCCACTTTAACAGCGGGTATTGTATTCTGGAAGAACGAAGGGTTGTGGTGATCAATAAATTTTTCAGTGTAGAAGGCAGAATCAATGCCCTGCTTGAGATTCTGCAGGCCATTACTATCAATGAAGAAGAACTCAGCACTGAGGCTCTGAAGCTGTATAAACAGCTAAAAAACAGCCCTACTGCCGAAGAGGATCCATCTGTTCAAACTCAAATGGATATGTAACCGTGAAAATCACATTCATTGGTACCGGCACCTCTCAGGGCGTTCCTATAATAGGGTGCGAATGCCCTGTTTGCAGGTCGGATAATAAGAAGGATAACCGGCTAAGAACCTCTGTTTGGATAGAGACACCGCAGGCCAGCATAGTCATTGACAGCGGCCCGGATTTCAGGTACCAGATGCTGCGCGCGAATGTGAAAAAGCTGGACGCCATCGTTTTTACACACGGGCATAAGGACCATATAGCCGGAATGGACGACATACGTGCGTACAATTTCATTTCGGGCAGGCCCATAGACATATACGCCACAGAGGAAACTCAAAACGGCCTGAGGAAAGAATTCAGCTACATATTTGATAACCCCACTTATCCGGGCATTCCGCAGATAATTCTCAATACCATAACGCCCGGCAAATCTTTTGAAATAAATGGTTTGGAGATCATTCCTATCCGGGTACTGCACTATAAGCTGGAGGTACTGGGTTTCAGGATTGGTGGCTTTACTTATATCACGGATGCCAACTTCATAGAGCCGGACGAATTAACGAAAGCAAAGGGAAGCAAGGCCCTTGTGCTGAATGCGCTAAGGCATGAGCCGCATATTTCTCACTACACATTGTCAGAAGCGATTGAGGTAGCCAACAGTGCCGATGCCGGAGAAACCTACTTTACGCACATCAGCCACCAGCTGGGGCTGCACGATGTAATTGACGCCGGCCTGCCTTCTGGCATGCACCTGGCTTACGACGGGCTGGTACTGGAGCTGTAATGAGTGCTGCCGGCTGATATTATCTTTAACTCTGCCTTTTTCTGTAAAGCACCGGTT
>OMJB01000018.1 GCA_900299255.1 Sphingobacteriales bacterium | reverse complement strand
TTTATTGAATTTGGGATCATATACGCATTTATTAAATAATTTCTTGTTTTGGCTTTAATGATTACTTTTGCAGACCAAATAAATTTTAAACTTACAATAACACATGGCAACAACAGCAGATATGCGCAACGGGCTGATCATAAAATTAGATGGCAGCCTTTATTCAGTAGTAGAATTCGGTCAGAACAAGACAGCCCGCGCGGCAGCAAAAGTATGGGCCAAACTTAAAGGTGTTGATAATAACAGGTCTATAGAACACACATGGAACTCAGGAGATAACATATTCCCTGTACGAGTGGAAAAACGTCCTTATCAGTTCCTTTATAAAGAAGAAAATGGTTTCAACCTGATGGATGTAAGTTCATATGAACAGATTCTGGTTAATGAAAATCTGATTGAACATCCAGAATTATTTAAAGATGGCCAGGAGTGCTTTGTTATTATTAATACCGAGACAGAATCTCCAATGGGCGTTGAATTGCCTCCGCACGTTGTATTGATGGTAACTTATTCCGAGCCGGGCGTAAAGGGCGATACCGCTACAAGAGCCATGAAACCAGCTACCCTTGAAACCGGTGCTACGATTCAGGTTCCTTTGTTTGTAGATGAAGGCGAACTGATTAAAGTTGACTCAAAGACTGGAGCTTATATCGAGAGAGTAAAAGGATAATTTACTGAAAAAAATGTTGAAATAACACATCACAACTGATTGTCTTTCAATAACAATAACATAATATCATTATCCGAATTTTTAAATTTTCATTTCTGAAATTAAATTATTTTTCATGGAATACAAGCAAATACAGGAGCTGATAAAGACAATAAATAAATCTAATATCAGCGAACTGACAGTTGAGGAAGGCGACTTTAAAATAACCATAAAGCAGTCTTCTACCGGGCCGGTAAGTTATGTTGCGGCACCGGCCCCTGTTCAAGTGGCACCAGCAGCGCCAATGCCAGTAGCTCAGCCAGTACCTGCGGCAACACCTGCAGCGGCACCCGCTCCGGCGCCAGCATCATCTAATGTCGTTACCATCAAATCTCCAATGATTGGTACATTTTATACCAGTCCGTCACCTGGCGCAGCACCATTTGTGCAGGTGGGCGATGAAGTTAAAGTTGGCCAGGTATTATGCATTATAAATGCAATGAAAATCAATAACGAAATCGAAAGTGAGGTAAACGGAAGAATCGTTGAAGTTTGTGTAAAAGACTCGTCGCCTGTTGACATTGAACTTCCCCTTTTCCTTGTAGAACCGAATTAATTACCAGTCCGATCAGAATGTTCAAGAAAATACTAATTGCCAATCGTGGCGAGATTGCCCTGCGTATTATACGTACTTGCCGTGAGATGGGCATACGCACCGTTGCGGTATACTCAACCGCAGATAAAGACAGCCTGCATGTTCGTTTTGCAGATGAGGCCGTTTGTATAGGCAAGCCCATGAGTACAGACTCATATCTAAACAAACAACACATTATTGCCGCGGCAGAGATAACAGCCCCAGATGCTATTCATCCGGGCTATGGGTTTCTGGCCGAAAATGCCGATTTCGCAGATATTTGCTCCAAGCACGGCATGAAGTTCATTGGGCCAACACCGGCTATGATCAGGTCTATGGGCGATAAAATCACTGCAAAAGAAACAATGATCAGGGCAGGAGTTCCTGTTATCCCAGGCTCCGAAGGATTGTTGCAAAGTGTGGAAGAAGCCAAAGTAGTTGCTGCAGAAATAGGCTATCCGGTTATTATCAAAGCTACAGCCGGAGGAGGAGGAAAAGGTATGCGCGTTGTGTGGAACGAATCTGAAATTGCACATGCTTTTAGTACTGCAAAAATTGAAGCGGCCGCATCCTTCCTTAACGACGGTATCTATATGGAGAAGTTCGTAGAAGAGCCGCGCCATATAGAAATCCAGGTTGCCGGTGACCAGTTTGGCACGGTATGCCACCTGAGCGAGCGCGACTGCTCTATTCAGCGCAGGCACCAAAAGCTGGTTGAAGAATCACCCTCCCCTTTCATGACACCGGAACTGCGCCAGAGAATGGGCGAAGCCGCAATCAAAGCTGCCGCCGCTATCAATTACGAAAGCGTGGGCACTGTAGAATTCCTCGTGGATAAGCACAGGAATTTTTACTTCATGGAAATGAATACCCGTATTCAGGTAGAGCATGGTGTAACCGAAGAAGTAATCAGCTACGACCTGATTAAGGAACAGATCAAAATAGCACAGGGCGAGTCTATCAGCGGTCGTAACTACGAGCCAAAGATTCATGCCATAGAATGCCGTATCAATGCTGAAGACCCTTACAACGACTTCCGTCCGTGCCCGGGTAAAATTACTACCCTTCATACGCCTGGTGGGCACGGTGTACGCGTAGACTCTCACATATATGCCGGCTACACAATTCCTCCCTACTACGACTCTATGATTGCCAAAGTGATAGCTGTGGCACAGACCAGGGAAGAAGCCATTAGTACAATGGAAAGGGCGCTGAGTGAATATGTGATAGAAGGTATCAAAACCACTATTCCGTTCCACCTGCAACTCATGAAAAACGAAGACTTCAGGAAAGGTAATTTCACTACCAAATTCATGGAGTCGTTTAAGCTGGTATAGGCAGGTTCGCTAATATTTAACTTTCATTTGTTGGGTATAAAGCAGCATTAATTTAATTCCATCATACTTTCGCAGCATGAAAAAAACATTGCTCATAACCGGTGGCGCTGGGTTTATAGGATCGCATGTGGTTCGGTTATTTGTACAAAAATACCCGGATTACAGGATTGTAAACCTGGATGCGCTTACCTATGCCGGCAACCTCGAGAACCTGAAGGATGTGGAGCAGGCGCCTAACTACGTTTTTGAAAAAGCAGATATTACAGATGCCGGCCGTATCAACGGCCTGTTTGCCCAATACGACTTCGATGGAGTGATCCATCTGGCTGCCGAAAGCCATGTAGACCGGTCTATAACAAACCCCAACGCTTTTATTCAGACTAATGTAATGGGTACTGCCAACCTGCTGAACGCAGCGCGTGAAGCATGGAAAGGCAATTTCGTAGATAAGCGTTTCTATCATGTTTCCACCGATGAGGTGTACGGCTCATTGGGTGCCGAAGGCTTTTTTCTGGAGACAACACCCTACGATCCTCAGTCACCATACTCAGCTTCAAAGGCTGCATCTGACCATCTGGTAAGAGCCTACGGCAATACTTATGGCCTGCCATTTGTAATCACTAATTGCTCCAACAATTACGGCCCTAACCACTTCCCTGAAAAACTGATACCACTGTTCATCAATAACATCTGCAACAACAAACCGTTGCCTGTATATGGCGATGGCAAATACACCAGGGACTGGCTGTATGTGGTAGACCATGCGCGCGCTATTGATATGGTATTCCATGGTGGCCGTAACGGTGAAACATACAACATTGGTGGGTTCAACGAGTGGCAGAACATAGAACTGGTGAAACTGCTGTGCAAGGAAATGGACAAAAAGCTGGGAAGACCAGCCGGAACATCGGAACAACTTATTACCTACATCAAAGACAGACCCGGTCACGACCGCAGATATGCCATCGATGCAAACAAGATCAACAAAGAACTTGGTTGGTACCCTTCAGTAACTTTTGAGGAAGGCTTAAGCAAAACCATTGACTGGTACCTGGCAAACGAAGAATGGCTGAACCACGTCACTTCCGGCGACTACCAAAAATATTACGATACTCAATATCAGTCGTGAGTCATAAGTCTTGAGTCATAAGTCTGCGAGTATATGGTAATACAAAAATTTGAAGATATTATTGCATGGCAAAAAAGTCAAGACTTAGCAGTTGAGGTTTTTGCTATTTTTGGTAATTCAAAACATTTTGGATTTAGGGATCATATCTGCAATGCTGTTGTTTCAATTTCAAATAATATAGCGGAAGGTTTTGATAGAAGCTCAGATGCAGATTTTTCACGTTTTTTATATATTGCACAAGGCTCAGCAAGCGAAACGAAGTCTATGCTTTATCTTGCAGAAAGATTAAATTTTATTGATGAAAATAAGAATCTTACGCTCATTAAACAATGTGACGAAGCATCTAAAATAATTAGAGGTTTAATAAAATCAATAGCAAAAAAGTAAGAGTTTGTATAGTTAATTCTCGCAGACTTACGACTTATGACTCACGACTTACGACAAAAAATATGAAAGGAATAATATTAGCCGGAGGCTCAGGAACAAGGCTTTACCCGCTTACAATCGCGGTGAGCAAACAATTGATGCCTGTTTATGACAAGCCAATGGTATATTATCCGCTTTCAACATTGATGCTAGCGGGCATCAATGAAATACTCATTATCACTACCCCCGACGATCAGCCGGCATTTAAGAAACTGCTGGGCGATGGCAGCAATATCGGCTGCAGGTTTGAATACGTTGTTCAGCCCAGCCCCGACGGACTGGCGCAGGCCTTTATTCTGGGGGCAGATTTTATTGGCAATGATCCGGTTGCGCTGGTACTCGGAGATAATATCTTCTACGGCTCCGGCATGGGTACGCTGCTGAAAAAGAAATCAAACCCCGATGGGGCAGTTGTATTTGCGTATCAGGTAACTGACCCTGAGAGATACGGCGTAGTCGAGTTCGACAAGAACAACAAAGTAATAAGTATTGAAGAGAAACCCTCTGCACCCAAATCAAATTTTGCCGTTCCCGGTCTCTATTTTTACGACAACGACGTGGTTGCCATAGCGAAAGCCATCAAGCCGTCACCAAGAGGCGAACTGGAGATTACCGATGTAAACAAAACCTACCTCGAAAAAGGTAAACTCGAAGTGGGCGTGCTCGACCGCGGCACTGCATGGCTGGACACCGGCACCTTCGACTCACTGATTGAAGCCGGCGAATTTATTGAGGTAATCGAAAAAAGGCAGGGGCTCAAAATTGGCTGCATCGAAGAGATTGCCTACCGCAATGGCTGGATCGACAGCCAGCAAATGGAAAAACTAGCCAGCTACTATATGAAGAGCGGCTACGGCGCCTACCTTAAGAAGCTGATTGGGAATATTTAATTGCTACTCCCCGGGATGGATGACAATAAATTCCATGGCCTCAACCATCTGCGCTCACTTGCTGTCATTCTGGTTTTCCTATTTCATTACCAGCTGGGGATATACAGCCACCCTGAATGGGTGACAACCATTGGTTCATTCGGATGGACAGGCGTGGATCTTTTCTTTGTTTTAAGCGGGTTTCTCATAGCTTCCGGGCTGTTTTCTCACGTCAGGGCACACAACCGTATAGACTTTAAGACGTACTTCATCAAAAGGTCCTTCAGGATACTGCCGGCATATTGGGCAGTATTAGCTATATACTGCTGCTTCCCGTTTTTCATGAAAGGGAAGCCATGCTGCCGATGTGGAGATACCTTACTTTAACTCAAAACCTGGGCCTGAACATACTTACCAGCGGCACATTTTCGCACGCATGGTCGCTATGTGCCGAGGAGCACTTCTACCTGGTCCTTCCTGTTGCCCTCGCGGCACTTTTAGCATCAGGCCTGTTTAAAAAGGCTTTATGGCTGCCGCTGGCCTTGTTTCTTCTGACCTTATTGTTAAGAAGTTACTTTTGGAATCATGACTACCTCCCCAATATCCACAGCGATAATGCAACTATGTTGTGGTATAAGTACGTCTACTACCCTACCTATTGCCGGGCCGATGGCTTGCTGGTAGGGATTACAGCGGCGGCAACTTTTCATTTTGCACCAAAATCATGGGCTGCAATTACACGTTCTGGCAATGCTGCATTTGTTGCGGCCCTGCTGGTTCTGTCGGCGGCATATGTGCTGTGCCTCAATCCTCTTTCCTACCCGGCTTCTGTTTTTGGATTCTCCGTTGTGGCAATGGGATACGGCATGCTGCTGATATCCGCCCTGAGCCGTGGTTGTTTTCTATTTAAATGGCAGTCAAAATATACGGGTTATCTGTCCACGCTGTCGTATGCTGTTTATCTTACACACAAAGGCATTATACACATAACCCAGTCAGTTGGCAGTAATTTCGGAGTTGACCCCGAGGGTTCCGCCATTTTTGTATTATGCATACTCGCCTGTCTGACTGGCGCTGCTATCCTGTATCTGGCAATCGAGCGGCCATTTATGGCAATTAGAAACAGGATACTGCGCAACTGATTGCAACTCAAAATAACACCGCAGATTAAAAGCCAACTAATATTATATTTGTGAAGCTTTGCAGAACATCAGCTCAATATGCTTTTCAATTCGTTACAGTTTTTATTGTTTTTCCCAATTGTAACGATCCTCTATTTTTTATTGCCCCACAAACTCCGCTGGCTGCACCTGCTGGTGGCAAGCTGCATTTTTTATATGGCGTTTGTCCCTGTCTATATCCTTATTCTATTCTTCACCATTGTAATTGATTACATAGCAGGTATAAAAATAGAACTGGCCACAGGTAAAAAACGAAAACTGTTTTTGATAGTGAGCCTGCTAGCCAATATTGGCGTGCTGGCCGTTTTCAAATACTACAACTTTTTCACCGGCAACCTCAACCTTGCCCTATCTGCATCAGGGTCAGGTTTCCATTTGCCGCTGCTGTCCATTTTGCTGCCCATAGGCTTGTCGTTTCACACGTTCCAGGCTATGAGCTATACCATAGAGGTATACAGGAGCCACCAGAAAGCAGAGCGGCATTTTGGCATCTATGCCCTCTACGTCATGTTTTATCCGCAGCTAGTTGCGGGCCCTATTGAGCGGCCGCAGAATCTGCTGCATCAGTTTCATGAGCTGCACCAGTTCAATATGGATAACTGCAAAGAAGGCCTGAAGCAAATGCTGTGGGGCTTCTTTAAAAAAATAGTCATTGCCGACCGCCTGGCGATGGTGGTTAAAGTTACCTACAGCCACTCCGAACTCCAGACAGGCCCGGCGCTGGCCATAGGCACCATCTTTTTTGCGTTTCAGATCTACTGCGATTTCTCGGGCTACTCCGATATAGCCATTGGAGCGGCAAGGGTGATGGGTTTCGATCTCATGAAGAATTTCAACCGGCCTTATTTTGCACGGTCTATCTCCGAATTCTGGACCCGCTGGCACATATCCCTGTCTACCTGGTTTAAAGACTATCTGTACATACCGCTAGGCGGCAACCGGGTTTCCACACAACGCATGTACCTGAACCTGGCCATCGTGTTCGTTGTCAGCGGGCTCTGGCATGGCGCCAACTGGACTTTCATTACCTGGGGCGCGCTTCATGCATTTTACCTCATTTTCGGGCTGGCAACAAAACCTGCCAGGGTTAAATTACTCAGTGCCATTGGCATTGCCGAGCATAGCCGGGTGTTCGCTATACTATCGGTATTTTCTACCTTCTGCCTTGCCACTTATGCGTGGATTTTCTTCCGCGCGGCTGATTTGCACGATGCGTGGTACATCAGTACACACCTGTTCACCGGCTGGGGACAGGTATGCTCATTGCACGGACTAAAACCCCTGATTACAGCCGTTGGCGGTAGCGACACCATCATCGGGGCATTCAATCTTACCCTGGGCTGCGCACTGATACTCTTTCTGGAACTGGCACAGCGCAAAGCCGCCCATGTTCCGGTACTCGATCTGTTCAGAAACAGCAACCGACTCATCAGATGGGGTTTCTACTATCTGCTCATCATTTCTATTCTGCTCATTGGCGTTTACGACAATCAGGAGTTCATCTATTTTCAATTTTAGCGCCTGATGAGAAAAGAACTGAAAAAAATAACACTCTTTCTTTTGCTCCTGGTAGCTGCAATATGGTCATTGCAACAGGCCATTGATACTGCTTACAAAAAGAGGGTCAGCAACAAATTCACAAAAGTGATGAACCACGAGACAGATGCACAGATCATGCTGTTTGGCAGTTCTGTTGTGTACAATCACTTTAACCCCAAGATCATCAGCAGCGTTACCGGGCTAGATGCCTACAACATGGGCTTCTCCGGACTGTTCTATGTTCAGTATTCCGGACTGATGCAGGAGTACCTTTCTTACCAGAAACGCTGCAAAGTGCTGATAATAGGCTGCGACTTTGATAATCTGGGCAAAAACGAATTCATGACCCGGCCCGATCTCTTCCTGGCTTATACAGGCAACAAAAACATCTACCATTCTTTTTATGAGATAGAGCCGCGCAAAGCATTTATGGCAAAATATGTGCCGGGTTATAAACTTACGTTGCTCAGCAAAGCGTTTTACGCAAAGATCCTCATTGATAAAACTGTCATTGACACCAACTCAGGCTACGAAGCCCTTACCGACAAGTGGGAGGCAACTAAAACTCAGCCTTTCAACTCGCGGTATGAGGACCATATATTTGAACTGTTGCAAACTGCCACCAAGGAAATTTCCGGTAAAGGCATTAAGGTGGTATTTGCCATCCCGCCCGTATATACCGAAGGGTATAAACTCATACTCAACGCAGAGATGATCAAGAATAAATACCACTCTCTGGTTGGGAACAATGTCTACTTCCTTGACTATACCACTGACTCTATGTGTACCAACCGCAATTACTTTCACAATTTCACTCACCTCAACGCACAGGGCGCTGCCTTGTTTTCTCATACCTTTGCACAAGACCTCATTAAAATAATACATGAATAATCTGATGTTCTGGTTACAGCCTCTGTTCTCAGCATTCATTGGCTGGGTTACAACCTGGGTAGCTATCAAAATGCTCTTCCACCCCAGAAATCCGGTGCGCGTGTTTGGCATTACCATCCAGGGCGTGTTCCCGAAGCGGCAGCAAATGGTGGCCGAAAAACTGGGGGTGATGGTGGCGCGCGAACTCATACACTTTGATGAGATTGCTGCACTGCTTAAAGACCCCTCACGCCTCGAAGAACTGAACCCGGTAATTGAAAAACACCTCGATACTTTCCTGACCGTAAAAATCAAAGAGAAGCTGCCCATGATTGCCATGTTTGTGGGCGACAGTACTATGAGCAAGATCAAGGAGGGCATGATGGAGGAGATCACTAACCTGCTACCCGACATTATCAATAAGTATACCGACTCACTGCGACAGAAGATAGACATACAAAAGATCGTTACAGACAAGGTTTCTGCTTTCTCATCAGATAAGCTGGAAGAAATTCTGCAGTCTGTGATGAAAAAAGAATTCTGGTTTCTGGAACTGGTGGCATTGGTGCTAGGCTTCTTAATTGGTTTGATTCAAATGGGTATTTCATTGCTTTAAAATTGTACGGCTTTAATCATTGTATGCAATCAGGCACTGCTTTCCGGACACGTCAAACACAGGCACTTTGCTTTACCTGGGCAGGTGTATTGCTGCTTTGCCTGGCATGTAGCCTGCCCGGTACGCTGTGGGCGCAGACGGTAAAACTCATCGGTTCTACCCGGCAGGACTGGAGTGGTGGTATTGCCGGCAGGTATGGCAGCAATTTTACCTTCTCCATAGAATTCAGCAACTACAGATTAGAGCCTGTGCCCGATACCATATGGATAGGGCAATCGCCAATACCTGTTTTGCTGGCTAATACCGGCGACCTGCAGACAAATACCAAAAGGATACCCGGTAAAAAATCAGTTCGGTTTGATATTAATGTTGGCACCTCATCTCACGACCTTGCCGGTCGTATGCCAAAACCCGATGACCCGGTGAAAACCATAACTACCAAAAGCCCAGTTGCCTATAGCGGTGTTGCACTGCTTTCATACAGGTACAAGCGCAAAACACGCTACTACACTATCAAAAGCATTATTACCAATTATCCGGCGGTAAATTACCCTTGATTATCCTAAAATTGCTTTTCAGCGATTTTGTATACGTTCCCGTCTTTTCCACTTGACTTAATATTGGTGATTCTGTGGTTAATTGACGACACTCAATACATGAACAAATTGGAAACTACTCTTCTAAAAAATCAAATCGTCAATTCAGTTTAGCACTTGGTTGATGAAATAGTTCACGTATACCATTTTTGCAGCAATGCAATACCACATAACGAAATAAGGGACAGCTTTGCTGCCCCTTATTTCGTAAATCAATGTCTGTAAAAACTATTGTCCTATCATAATATGGAAAATCTTCTGCTCGTTGCCGCAAATTACTTTGAGCAAATACATACCGTTTGCTGCGTCAGACAAAACAACCTGTTGATCCAATTCTCCGTTTAACTTCAACACATCAGATTTGTAAATTGTCTGGCCTAGCATATTAACAACCTCAATTCCTGCCTTCTCCTCCGAAATTAAACCGACAGTTCCCTTAACTGTGAACGTGCCCTTGTTAGGATTTGGAAAAACTGACAATGCTGTTTCCTGTGAAAGCTCTTGCACGCCAACATTGCTACATTCAACTACCCTCACCAATTTCTGAGCTACAGACCGCCCACATTCGTTCGAAAGAGAATATACTACTGTATCTATTCCTAAAACAAATCCTGCAACTGATCCTGTCGATGAGACAATTGTATGTGCCGTCAGTTCATCCCATACCCCTCCTGGCACAGACTCAACAAGCTTTATAACCTGATACAGACACACGCTGTCTGGACCAGAAATAAGGCCTGCGTCTGGCAACGTATTGACTGTGATTATAAAACTGGATCGTGCTGTTCCGCATACATTAGTAACCGAATAATATACTGTATCCGTACCAGGCGCAGAACCTATTACCACTCCTCCGCTTGATACAAATGCACTTGCGTTTGAAATCGACCAGGTTCCTGACGAAACCGTAGACACAACTGTTATACTGCTTCCCACACATACCTCCGCAGGACCAGACAATGCTCCTGCATTCGGCAAAGAGTTAACAGTCACAGTGTGCGTTGCACTCGCAGTACCACATCCGGTTGTTACACTATAACTGATTGTCGTTGTTCCACTAGCTACACCTCTTACAATACCAGTGCTACTTACTGATGCGACCGCACCTGAAGCTGAAGTCCAGATACCTCCCGATATAGCATCCGTCAATGTGATTGAATCGCCTGGACAAATTGAAGTCGAACCAATGATTGTTCCTGCCACTGGCAACGGGTTTACCGTCACTGTTTGCGTAGTAAAAGCAGTTCCGCAAGGTGTAGAAACGCTGTAGGTAATAACAGCAGTACCCACAAAAATACCTGAAACCAGACCTGCGCTGCTTACCGAAGCGATTGAACCGGCCGAAGATGTCCAGATTCCGCCCAAAACACCATCTGTCAAAGTAATTGTACTTCCCGTACAAACAGA